>VFKD01000672.1 GCA_009885735.1 bacterium | reverse complement strand
TGCCGGTTTTGAGATCGTCACTATTGACGCAGGTTCCCGGCTCGCGCGAGACGCCTTCCAGGTTGAAGTAGTACATACGGCACATGTGGTCTCGCGCGGCAATCCACTTGTCGCCGTCGAGTATCTTAAGCTCCGCCTTCATCTTCGCGGTAGAGGGCGCCTCTGGAAGCCAACCAGCGGCAGGGCGATCAAACTGAACTCCCAACTTGTAGACCTTCAATTCAACCGTTGCTTTGGTGACCGTGCCGCACAGGCCCGTCGCGGCGACCTCCACCGTTACGGTGCCAGGAGAGTCGGTTACCGGTCCCGGAACAAGGACCACCGCTGAACCCACACCGTCCTGAAGGAGGGAGCCAGAACCGTTCGTAACCGTCCACTTGAACTTCACCGCTCCTGCGTCCACATTCTCACTCGGCGACCCGCACTCCGTGCTCGTGCAGACCAGGTTCAGCACATCGCTGTCCTTCGCCGCTGCCTCCAGTCGAATCGCCTCTCCTTCGTGAACCTGCTTGTCTGGAACGTCGATGGTCGGCCCGTCAATCTTCTTGTGCATGGGAGTCATGCTCGCCTTGCAGTCGCAATCGGCATCGCCCGCGGGAACGGCCGCTGCGGCCATGGAGAGCGTTACCTTGTCCTCAAGCAGGGCGACCTCGAGCGACCGACGCTCCTTGCGCTCCGCGACCAGCTTGAACGATACGGTCGCGGGTTTGTCCGCAGGACCGCCCTGTCCACCGTCTGTGAAAGTAATCGTGGCGGAAACAGTTCGCCTGTGGTTCATCGGAATGTAAGGCGGCCGCCAGAGGGTCTGCTCGCCAAGCACACCCGTGCCTACCGATTTGCCCCCCACAGAATAGAACTCTCCGGTGTCTGGGTTCGGCACTGGTTCCTCACCCGCCCGCTTCACTATCAGTTCGTCAACCGCGGAGATGAGTTTCCAGGCGACCTTGACTTCCTGGCCGATGGGATAGGGCTTAACGTCTCGACACACCTCCTTGCCGTCGCGAAAGAGAATGCAATACTGAACCAAGGTGTCGATGTCCGTTCCCTCGGCCGCCAAAGGCATCGGCTCGCCCAGGTCCAGCTTGGTCTTGGGAGGAACCAGGCTCCTCAGCTTGCCAGTTATCGCGGGCACAGCCTTCCACTCGTGTGACACAGTACACTCGCATCCGCTTCCTGGCGGATGATTAATCACTGTGACGGTGCCGGGAATCTCGACTCCGCCCGCGGACCCCGAGAGGGTCACCACCGTCAACCCTGCTCGCCGACAGTGATACGTGAAGGCAGGCTTGTCCTTCTCGACCGTGGTATCGCCGTCGTTTGTGCTTGCGCCAGTCACGGTTGGTCCGCACCCCGGCGGAAACGAGCCACCCGTGAGGGGCTGACCGCCCTTTCCCGTAGGTGTCACCGTAATGAGTTCCGGCTTGCACACAGTGACCCGTTCCGGATTCGCCGTGTATCCCGTCACCTCGGGATAGCTGCCCAATACCTCTCCGACCTTCTTGGCCGCCTGGGCCGCGCCACGCGCCGCTTGCGGATCCTTCAAGTCCGGTGACGCAAGAATCAGCTCTGCAAGCCGGTCTATGAGGGGCTTCGCGTCCGCGGGCCGGCCTCCAAATCGGCCTTGCCTCAGGTCGTCCGCGATCTGCCTAAGGTCCATGGCATACTGAGTGAGGGCTTCACGAGTCGGACTATTCGCCTGCATAGCCGCCAGCTCCAGAACGCGGTTTGCTATCACCTCAAGCTCGGCCGGCAGGTCACGATTCTTCGTCAAAACTATGGGCGTTCCACCCTTCACTGTCACCGAAAGCCGGTACACCTTCTCGGCGAACCTCAAGTAGAGGATTCCGCTCCCAGGTCGGCTGCCTGCGCGGATCCGACCGCCCTGATCTTTGCCCACCATCTGGCACAGGTCCGGCGAGGACGGTCGCCATTCCACTCCGGTCAGGTCCTGCGTGGTCTTGCCCGCAGCATCAAGGAGCTGGATGCCGAGATTCCGTTCTTCACCCGCGCCAATCTCAATCGGCTCCGCGGGAAGCGTCACCTGTGTGGGCTCATGCAGGTTCGGCAGCAGTGCTGCCGCGATGCTGAATGTCCCCTGCCTCTTCGCCTGAACTGTTAGGACGCCCGTGGCATCGGGAGTGCCTTTGAGGTTCATGATTGGGAACTCTCCCGAGCGAACATCCACATTGAGAGGCGTCTGGTTTGTGAGCAGCACGCGGCATCCGCCGGGTGGCGGATTCTGAACGACCACGCGGACGATTGTTGTCTCCCCCGGCATGAGCAGAGTTCGCTCCGCGAAGAGCTTCACCGTGGTGGAGGGCAGCACACCATATGGCTCCGATAGCTGGCCTGTATCCTGCCGCTGAACCGTAAACTTGCTGCAGGGTCCTCCATCCGGGTCGGGGACTATCACGACCTTGTTAGCCGTGGCCTCCAGGACTCGCGCAGGCTTGCCGTTCACCAGAACCTGCGTATCCTTAAGCAAGCCAGTACCCAGGTCAGCGCCGAGAATCTCACATGGCTCGCCTGGGCGCGGCACCACTGGGAGAATCTCGCGAATCTCTGGTGTGCCATTCCGAAGTGCAGGCTGCAAGAGGTCGGTCCGCAGCGCAGTATCCGGGCTGACTCGCGCGAACAGGCTGAGAGGGAGAGCAGCCGGGCCACCGACCAGGCTAAACGAAGCAAAGTGGCGTCCGCCGCGCATCTCGGAGGTGGCGATGGCCTGCGCTGAGCCGTTCACAGTTGCTCCGGCATCCGCATTCATGGCGGTCAACTGGACTTGGCGGCGAGTTGGCGAGCCGATCACCTCCACGCGCACCTCGGCACGTCCTGCGGCTGGCAGCGTTGCGCTCTCTGCCAACAGCACGAATGCCGGACGAGTTCTGACCGTTGTGCGGACCACCGAACCACCATCGCGCACCACGAGCTCCATTTCTGGCGCCCACTTCTCTGCCAGACCTGGAGCCTGAGCGACGGCAATTAGCTCCGTTTTGCTCCGCGATACCACGCCCAGCTCGACGCCGGCAAGCTCAACATGCACCTTGGCATCAAACCCAGTACCGGAGACGACAACAGGCTCGCCAAGCACTATCTCGGACGGGTGGACACGAATGACTTTGAGAGATTGCGTTCGAGGCGCGGCGAACAGAAGTGTGAGCGACAACAGTCCGAATGCTAGAACTGACCGCATGGCATTCTCCAGACCAAGAGATCCCAGACGCCGTATCCGTCTGGACACACCACAAGCACAATATTCGGACACGGTTCGAAGACAATCATCCGACGGCCACAACCCAAGAGATGTTCGGTGCATAACCCTGAATAGCGTTCATTGCGGACTATTCTACGCGGCTTGCAAACCTCCTCCACACATGGAAACGCCCCTGCTGCTTCCACGAATGGACGCTTCAGGGGCGCTGGACGACAGGATCGTTCTAGGAGCGGCTACACGACCGCTCCGCAGCACCTGCGCAGCATCTGCTTCCGGCCGCTGGAGGTGAGAGTCATCACCACTTCCACCTTCTTGCCGCAGAAACGGCAGAGCTGAGTAGCCGACTTGGCCTCTTGGCGGGCCGCAACGTTGGTTTTCGACTTCTTGACATCTGCCACGAGCGTTCTCCTCTAGAGTACTCTTGGCGCCTAATAAGAGGCGCGCGAATTGCGGATAGACTACCATTATACACTCTATTTTGAAGTCGCTGCCTGCGGCAGAAGTGTCTGAGCCTCGCTTAAGCTCCCTAAGCGGTCCATTGCCCGTACCAAAACTCTGCCAACATCCGGAACAGCAATTGTCTTGCTAACGCCAGGCGCTACCCTTGTTGTCCAAGTGCTGCCGCGAGCAAACTGCACAATCCACAGCCACGGCACAGGGCCCGTGGGAAACACGACCTCCATCCCGGTTCCTGCCTCAGGCTTCCTAAGCGCTGCCTTCGGCACAGGTGGCTTCTTTCCGCCGAGCCACGGCGAGGCGGGCACCAGCGCCGGCTCCGAGTAGACCTCCCGCAGCGCAGTCGCCACTCCGCTTTGGTTGTTGACGAGCGCCTTCATGCTGAAGTGAACGTTTCCCCCTGCTCCAGCCTGCTTGCGGGTCACCCGAACTTGGTTCGCGAACTCCTCTGCCGGCCACGTTCCCGCCTTGCTGGTGTAGTTGCCCGGCCAAAGATGCCTTTCGGTCACGTTCTGCTCGCTCCAGTAGCGCAGAAGAACCGGATAGCTCTGCGCGGGCGGGTCGATTCTCCAGTAGAGCTGAGGCGTCCAATAGTCGCACCAGCCGTTCTTCAGCCATTTCACGGTGTCCGCGTAGAGCTCCGCATACTGGTCGAAGCCCTTGATCTGCGGCGGCAATCCAGGGCGAGCAATCCCGAACGGGCTAATCCCGAACTTCACCCAGCGCTTCTCTTTCTTGATCGCCTCGTACAGCCGCTCAATGAACTGGTTCACATTCTCGCGCCGCCAGTCGTTTCGAGGAAGCGAGCCTCCGCCGGATGTGTATCGCCTGAAGCTTGGGCCGTCTGGAAAGTCGACCTCGTTGCCCGACGAGTCCTTCACCTTATAGGGGTAGAAGTAGTCGTCGAGGTGAACTCCGTCGATGTTATAGCGTTTTACGACGTCCAGGATAACTCTAGTGGAGTGCTGCTGCACCGTTGGCTCGCCGGGGTCCAGCCACATTTGCTTGCCATAAGTTTTGCACACGGAGGGCGAGCGGCGGCTGATGTGCGTCGCTGAAATTGGGGACGTGGCGGAGGCATGATGCGCTCGGTATGGGTTGAACCACGCATGCAGTTCGAGCCCGCGCCGATGCGCCTCGCTTACCGCGTATTCCAGTGGGTCGTAGTATGGATCCGGCGCCGTGCCCATTGCGCCTGTGAGATACTCGGACCATGGCTCATGGGGCGAATTGTAGAGGGCATCACATGCGGGACGCACCTGAAGGATAATTGCGTTCAGATTCATCCTCTGCGCTGTATCGAGTATCCCCAGCAGCTCCGCCTTCTGGTTTGCCACCGGCAGGCCCCTCTTCGACGGCCAGTCGATATTGTCCACCGTGGCCACCCAAGCCGCGCGAAACTCCCTCATTGGCAACGGCGCCATCTCCTCACCGCCTTCTAGTAGGGCAGGGGCCCCGTCCCCTGCCGTGCCCTGTCCCTCCGTACCGGCTGCTAGGCAGGCCGCTGCACCGATGCCCCGGAGAACAGCGTCTCGCCGTGAACATACGCTCATAGGGCGTGCGCATCCGCAAGCCCGCAGATCTCCTGGGCAGTGGCAGGGCCACCGGGACGGTCCGTCCGAACCGTTACATGGCCCAGCTTTCGGCCTGGCCGCTCAGATTTGCCATAAAGGTGCAATTGAGCGCCGGCGATGCCTAATAACGTCTCCGCAGGCGGCACTCCTCCAATCAGGTTGGCCATCGTCCACTCTCCCTCTACCCTCGTGCTGCCCAAAGGCAAACCGGCAACGGCCCGCACATGGTTCTCGAACTGGCTGGTCACGGCTCCCTCGATACTCCAGTGGCCGGAGTTGTGTACCCTCGGGGCAAGCTCGTTGACGAGGAGCTTTCCGCCAACGTCGAACAGCTCGACCGTAAGCACGCCGACATGACCGTACTTGTCTGCAATGCGCTTTGAGATTGACTCAGCCTCGGCTTGCAGACCGCTGTCGATGTCGGGCGCTGGAGCAATCGAAGTTCGGAGTATCCCAGCACGATGCGTGTTCTGAACCAGCGGGTAGGCGCGGAACTCGCCGGTCATTGAGCGTACCGCGATGATCGAGAGTTCTCGGTCGAACGGCACTAGAGATTCGAGTATGAGGCCGCCTCTCCCAAGTTCTGCGAATGCCGCCGTTGCCTCATCAACTGTGCGAACAACAGCCTGCCCCTTGCCGTCATAGCCCATTCGTCGGGTCTTGAGGACGGCTGGAAGTCCAATCTCGCCCAAGGCACGGTCCAGGTCGTCCTCAGTATCGACCCTCTGGAAGCCTGCCGTTCCAATGCCGAGCGACTGCATGCACTCCTTCTCGCTCAGCCGGTCCTGCGAGACCTCAAGAATAGAGATAGGAGGCCACACGAATGCGTGCCTCGCAATCTGCTCCAGCGCAGCAGCGGAGACGTTCTCGAACTCGTAGGTGACGACGTCCAGGCCTTCGCAAAACCGGCCTATCACTTCTGGATCGTCGTAAGCGCCGACGATCTGCTCGCCCACAGCGGAGGCGCAGCCATTGGGTGCTGGGTCGAGAAACCGAAGTTCGATGCCCAGAGGCAGGGCGGCAATTCCCAGCATCCTTCCGAGCTGGCCTGCGCCCAAGACACCTATTCGCACTTCGGAGTGCCCGGGATTGGGTTCGCGAGCACCGCGCTCGTCTGCGCGTCGCGGAATGCGCGCACTCTCTCGGCAAGGTCTGGGTCGGAGCCCGCCAAGATGGAGGCAGCCAGTATTGCGGCGTTCACCGCACCGGCGCGGCCAATGGCAAAGGTGGCAACCGGTACTCCGGCAGGCATCTGCACAATGGAAAGCAGGGAGTCCATCCCATTCAGCGCCTTGGACTGGACAGGCACGCCAAGGACAGGCAGAATGGTCTTCGATGCGCACATGCCTGGTAGGTGCGCGGCACCTCCCGCGCCTGCTATGATGACCCTCAGTCCCCTGCCCTCCGCGGATGAAGCATATTCAAACAGGAGGTCCGGAGTACGATGGGCAGAGACCACGCGCACCTCGTGCGGCACCTCCAATTCGCGAAGAGTCGTGACTGTGTGCTCCATCGTCTCCCAATCCGACTGGGAACCCATAATCACCCCCACAAGTGCCTGCATAGCCGTACCTTTCCCGTTACCGACAGGTGCTTACTCGTCAGTATATCCCACGAGCAACAGCCTTGTCCGTCTTGACGCGATGTGTGGAAATGGCGATCTGCTTGCCGTCGGACTCGCACGTTATTGCGCCGTCGCGGTCCGTCCGAAAGATCGACATCCTTCTCTCCGCCACTCGGGCAACTACGTCCGGGTGCGGATGTCCGAAACGGTTCGCCCGCCCCGCACTGACAACCGCGGCTTGCGGATTGACTCGCGCAAGAAATGCGTCCGTAGTGGATGTCTTGCTGCCGTGGTGACCCACCTTCAGCACGTCCGCTCGCAGGTCCACGCCGGACGAGAGCAGCTCCTGCTCCGCCTCGGCCTCCGCATCACCCGTCAGCAGGAACCGAGTCGAACCGAACGAGAGCCTTACAACCAGGCTGGCGTTGTTGTCTGGATGCTGCCAGAGCGGCTTTCGTCCTGCGGGTGGACCAACCACTTCCGCGGTCACGGAATCATCAAACTCTAGGCGCATTCCCCGAGCGACCTTCACGATCTCGACGCCGCGCTCCCTTGCGGTGCTCAGCACCTGGCGAAAGATGGGATCGACCGCGGGCACATCGTTGATCAATAGCTTTCTTACATCCATTCGGCGAAGCACCGTGCTTGCCCCACCGATGTGGTCGGCATCCGGATGAGTGAGCAGCAGCGCATCTATGCGGCGAATGCCCTTTGAGCGCAGATACGGCAGAAGGGTTCTCCTGCCTTGGTCGTCCGTCTCGCTCGCGCCGCCGCTATCCACCACGAGGACGTGGCCACCAGGAGTTTGAACCACGGCGCAGTCTCCCTGCCCTACGTCGAGAAAACAGACTGTCAGCGTGGGTGGACTGCGGCTCGCCCAAACGTACAGGACCACAAATCCAACGGCAAGCAGAGCGAATCCGGCGAGCCACCTTGCTGTGAATGCGCGCCTCACGTCCGTGCTCCCATCGGCGCTCTCTGGACGGCCCGAAGGGACATATACGCTCTAAACATAACCAGGCCGGCAAGCAAGACCACATAATACAGCACGACTGCCGGCCAGCCCGGAGCGGCGACAGGGAGCGAGGCAAGCGGCATGGCCGCGAAGAGGTGGACGATGCCGAGGATCGCTCCCGATACCGGGCCGACCAACCCGTGCGCAAGAAGCGCGCCGATTCCCGCCGAGGCAAGGCCGCCAAACCACGCGGCAAATCCGACTGCCATCGCAACACCGACCAGAGGAACCGCTAGCAGGTTCGCAAGTACGCCAAGAACGGGAACTTGGTTGAAGTAGACCGCCACGATGGGTGCAGCCGCAAGCTGCGCAATAAACGTGGCGGCGCATAGCTTGAGAAGCGATCTCTTGAATGCGTTAAACACCTGCGTAAGTCGTGGAACAGGCGGCAGATTCGGATCCCGCACGGTTTCAAACAGTCCAAGTCCAGACGCCGCTAGCCAGCCGACAAGCACGTAGGAGAGTACGAACCCCGGGCTGGTGATATCGCCTGGATTCAGCAACAGCATCACGCTCGCCGACACGGCAAAAGCCGACGCGAGGTCGGGCTCTCTGAAGAAGAGCGGTGCTGCATGTAGGAGGCTTACCATCATCCAGGCCCGCACGATGGACGGCGTGGCCCCAGCGGCGAACATGTAGATTGCGAGAACGAGGATCTGAAGGATGAGCCCAGGCTTACGCCCAATTCCAAGCCGAGGAAGGAGCACTGTCAGCATCGCGGCCACAATTACGAGGTTCATCCCTGAGCTGGCGAGCAGATGTGCGGTGCCGGTGATGGCAAACTCGTCTTGGAGGTCTTTCGACAGACCGACTCGCCCACCCAGCACAATGCCTTCGGCCAGCGCTGCCTCGTCCGGGCGCTCCTGCCTCAAGGTTTGCGTTGACCGGCGAAACGAGTTCCGGGCGACAGGCCCGAGAGTGGACGGATGCCATAGTTCTGAGTCGGACATAGGCAGTACGGAGACGCGAGCCGCACGAGGACCCATGATTGCGAATATGCCGCGCCGCTTGAGCCAAGCCTGAACGTCGAGACTGCCGGGATTGGCGGCGGGTTCCGGCAGCCGGACCAGTCCCTCCGCGCGAATCGGAGCGCCATAGCGCAGTCCCGAGAGCAGTGGGGCGCGGTTGACGGTGATCTGCACGAGACCCGATACGTATTGCACTCCCATGTCGCTCGCCCGACTCCGCGCGAGCATCACCAGGGTGGTGGTCTGACCCGACTCGTAGGCCGGCTCGTCCAGCACCCCCTCGATCACCACATATCCAGCACCCGCGAGCTTGCTCACGTCATCGTCCGAGGGAGTGGACACGTAGAGCGCGCGCAGAGAGCCCAGCACGACGAACGAAGCCACTGGAATGCACCATGATCGGATGGCCTTGCATCTCGCCAGAAGACCGCAAACGAGCGCCGCTGCCACCAGCGACATCCAGAACGGCGCCGACGACAGCAGGATGCCCACGACAAGCGCGAGCAGCACTAGCAGGGATGGACGGTGCTCCAGCGCCGCGACAGCTCGCTCGATCTCCGCACTCACAGCGCCAACGAGGCTCATTTTCGGTGCATTCCCACTGCGACATGGTCTAGAATGCGACCAGTATAGCAACAGATTGCAGCACAGACAACCACGTCAACGGCCCTTCCGCCAACTCACGGAAGGCAGGGTCCCAATAGCCCAATCTCCTCAGCGCCAGGGATCATTCGCACCACGAATGGCAGCAGCATCGCGTCAGGTGGTCCAATTGCCGGGTGCCTGCGTCCTTGACGGTCGAGCGTTGCTAGCCGCTCCGTGGCCTCGCTATAGGGCCCGCCCTCGGCGAGGTCAGTGCTCTGGCGAAGCTCCAACGCAGCCACGATCTGCGGATAGTGTGCATAACCGGACTCACCGTTGACCGTGGTGTGCTGCACGTTCGCCTGTAGTATCTGATCGCAGGCCACGGCGACCAAGCGCTGGTCCTCGTGGGAGACGACGATCTTCAGCATCAGCTTGAGAAGGTCAGCGTTGGGCGAGTTCGGCACGAGCTCCGACGACGTTTCGATATTCGACACGGACAGGGCGGTGTGGATAAAGTGCCTGGGCGACTCGTTCCTAACAATCTCATCAAGGATATAGCGCTGAAGGACTTGGCGGAGCTCCGGGCGCAGCCTGAACTTCACCGGAGTGTCGGCAATGGCGGACATCGTGTAGAGGGCGGTGACGCGCGCGACCATTGAGAACCTCTGGTTTGCCGCCAACGCTCGTGCGGAGTAGAGCGAGACAAGGTCCGCCCGGTCCCGCCACGTGCGATTGCGCCGGTATTCGCGGAGGACAATGTCGTTAGGCCCATCGAGCTGCGTGGCCACTCGAAAGCTGTCCCGATTCTTCGCGAGATTCTCACAGCCGAGGATCCACACGTCTCCGGGAAGCATGTCTAGCGTAAGCGACATACTTGACCCGAACATGGTCGTCCGGTGATAGTGCTCTACAGTGAGGGTGCGCGGAACGGTGGTGCCGTGCAGCACCTCAATCACGTCCAAGACGATTGTGTCTGAACGAACCCGAGCTTGTGACCATGTGACTAGCCCTGACGGCGAGACTACCGGCGGAGGAGGCGGCGGATACCGCGTGATTCCGCGAACTCTCGCGATGTCGAGGCAGTGCGTGGGTTCATCCCGATGCATCCCAAGCATCGCCCCGATGTCGTACAGGGATTGATCCCCTGTCCGCGCTTTCTGGCGGTAGGGAGCGCTCGCAATCGGGTCGCGTAGCACTCCTCGGGCGAAGTGACCAACCGTGATGCCGAGCACAAACCCAACGGACAGAAAGACGAACCGTCTAGCGATTCTTCTGCGCGCGTTCATTGCTGTCCTCCAAGTTTCACGCGACGGAGGTCTATAACGCGGGGCGCAACCCGCTTCGGAAATACAATGCCTCCGGTTGCCGGGTACGTCGCCTGAGGGACCGGCTCGTAGTACCGGGCCGCGGGCTGGGGCCCCATCGGATCACCAGGCAGGGCGAGACCAGGTATCCACAGCTCGACTGCCGCGTTGAATGGCCCATCGAAGCTGTACGACTGTGGGCGCTTGTTCTGCCAGTGCTCCATGCTCGCGACCCTGTCGGCCGCCACGTTCGGCGTTTTGCCTGCCTTCGCGTCGATCTCGGCGCGTACCTCTAGCACCCGAGCAATCTGTGGGTACAAGACGTCCGCGGAGAGCCCAAAGAGGCCTATCGACTGCCGCTTTGCCTCATCAAGCTGGTCGCACACCATAGTGAGGATGTCGGTGTCCTGCTCGCTCAGAACCATCTTGATGAGCCGGCTCAGGATCTCTGTCGCGGGGGACTGGGGTTCAAGAGGAACGCGGGCATCAATCCTACAGTTCCGAAAAGCGATGTACCTCATCTCTGGAGGGGAGTTCTCATTCGCAAGGATGGCGCACACTTCGCGCTGCGCGATCAGCATACGATCCGGGATCCACTGGTCGGTCTCGCGAACCCTGGCCTTTCCCCACATCGTCGAGAAGGCCACAATACGGACCAGCATCGACTCGCTCTGGTCCCTCGATAGCCTCAAGGCTTCCTGAAAAGCCTCGCCGTCTGTACGCGAAATCATCGGATTCAGCCGCCTGAATTGGCGCAGTACTTCGTCGTCCGTGCCGGTGAGCTTGAATGTACAGTTTGACTCAACAACCTTGTTGGCTACCATGTCGTAAAACAGAGCCCATACCTCGCCAACCCTCATCTGGCTTGTGTAGAAGTTTCGAACCTTTCCAGGTCCCGGTCTCGGAACGGCGGAGTAGAGGTTGAAACTGATGACCGGAGGTGCACAGGCACCGCCAAGCCCTTCCAGTACATCGAGCGAGATTGTGTGGCTGCGGTACGATTGTCCGTAGACAGCGGGAACGGACATTGAATCGACCACTACGGAGGAGGGGGTGGATAGCGCTTAACCTCCGTCACGCGAGCCAGCACGATACACTGACCAGGTTCGCACTCTCGCCCAAGTGACCAGAAGCGGTCAAAGTCCCGCCCAATTTTGCTCTGCCAGAACTTATTCGGGCCGATGCGCTCGGCGGCTTGCGGTTGCCCGGGAAGGCCGTTCGCTTGAGCGGATGCGGACCACTGAATCGCACAGGTAACTACGGAAGCGAGAAGGCCGGTCCGTAAAGGCGTGCGTTGTAACAACAAAGATGCCATGGTGACCTCTCTCACCAACCGTGCGCAGACGATATCCGAGCAACAGAGCGAGAACTCGGCGATGTGCGCTGATACTTCTGGTCTATTGCGAGTATCCTAGTATAGCAGTTACATTCTTGGTGCAGCACACCAAACCTCTTCGCAGCGCGTACTCAATCGAGGCCTCACCAGATTCGCCGTTTGCGGGATCGTCCAACCCTTGACCGATTGTCCACTACAGTGTACAATCAAACATGGAGAGGCCACCTTGCTGAAAGACATTACGAAGGCTCGGCGAGATCGATTGCGCAATCCGGTTTACCTCGAGGCATATCTGCAGGACCATCTTCGTCTGGGACCAGACGAGTTCCGCATCGCCCTGCGCGAAGCGGTGCTTTCGCAGCCCGGAGGGGTCGCTGAAGTATCACGGCGCATTGGGCTTGCCCGCACCGGTTTGTATAAGGCGTTGAGCCCAACGGGCAACCCGTCGTATCGTACGGTGTCCCGAGTGCTGGACGCCTTGGGGATGCGAACGCTGATCACACACCAAAAGGTCCGTGGCGCAAGGAGTCAGAGAAAGTTGGACAGCGCAAAAACCTCCATTGAGAGCGGCGGGGAACAGCACAACAAGAGTGCTCACAAGCCAGTCGGTCAGGAGACACAGAAGCCACAAATAGTACGCAAGAGCCGCATCCTGCCCGGTAGCGGGAAGGGCATTTTTGTGATGACCGACGATTTCGACGCGCCGCTCCCGGAGTTCGGCGAATACATGTGATGCGACTCCTTCTCGATACCCATACCTTTCTGTGGTTCATTGATGCGGACCCGAAGCTCAGCACACAGGCGGCGACCGTGATCGGCGACCCGGAGAATGAACGGTTACTCAGTGCAGCAAGCATTTGGGAGATCGCTATTAAAGTACGCATCGGCAAGTTGGGCATGAAAGTGCCTGGACCCCTGGATACCGTACTGGCTCAGCAGATCGCTGCAAATCAGATCAACACTCTCCCCGTCGAATCTAGCCATGCGGTGGCGGTCTACGCCATGCCGTATGCACGCTGCATAGACGGGACAGACCACAAAGACCCGTTTGATCGGCTCATCGTCTCGCAGGCGCTGACGGAAAACCTTTCTCTGGTAAGCGCAGACGCAGTGTTGGACCAGTACGGAGTAACTCGCATTTGGTGATCGAGCGACAACAGGGAGCCGCCATCGAATGTGTAGGCGGAAGCGTCGCAAACCAGAAGACGAATGAAATGATTCCACATTGCCGTATGGACCTTAGTGGACTGAACCCCTGATTGAGACAAAAGGTTAACCAATGGATTTTGTTCTATAGGTGGGGTGCATCTCTTCATTTCAGTCTGGCTATAGCCGTCGAAAACACCCTATCAACCAACCCGCAAGCCCACGATTGGAGGAACCACAGCCCTGCGCGGCGTAGCAGTCAGGGTCATTTCCACACGACACGGTCGCACACCTAGGAGCCTCCATGCGAACTCGCCTGCTTGCACTTCTTCTGTCTACGCTGGCCGTACGCTCATTCGGCTCACCGCAAGGAACAATCTCGGACGGACTCCCGGCCAACGCTTTCGGCTGGCTGAAGGCTCGGTCAATCGGCCCAGCGCTCACCTCTGGGCGCATCACTGCCTTCGCGGTTAATCCAAGCAACCGCTCGCACTACTTCGCTGCCGCCGCGTCCGGCGGAGTCTGGAAAACGGTAAATGCCGGCGCAAGCTGGTCGCCCGTGTTCGACAACGAGGGCTCCTACTCCATCGGCGCGCTCGCGATGGACCCGCGCAATCCGTCCGTGGTCTGGGTGGGTACTGGTGAATCGAACGCCCAGCGCTCCGTGGGCTATGGCGACGGAGTCTATCGCACAGACGATGGGGGCCGCTCATGGCGAAACGTGGGCCTCAAACGGTCGGAGCACATTGGGCGAATTGTGATCGACCCGCGCAACACAGACACTGTCTACGTAGCGGCTCAGGGACCACTTTGGGCTCCAGGCAGCGACCGAGGCCTCTTCAAGACCACCGACGGCGGCAAGAACTGGAAGAACGTTCTGCCCATCAGCGAGAACACCGGTGTTACCGACGTTGTCATCGATCCAAGGAACCCTGATGTGCTCTTCGCGGCGGCATGGCAGCGACGGCGCCACGTCTGGACCTACATCGGCGGAGGTCCCGAGAGCGCTATCTACCGCTCAAACGATGCCGGAGCAACCTGGACTCGCCTGAGGTCCGGGCTGCCCAGCGAGGACCTCGGTCGCGTCGGCTTCGCGTTATCTGCGGACCCTACTATTCTCTACGCAACCGTGGAAGCCGCGAACAGTGCGAGCGGCATCTATTGCACAACCGATGGCGGAGCAACCTGGCAGAAGCGCGGCGACTTCGTTGCCCAAGGTATGTACTACGGGCAGATCGTCGCGGACCCCAAGAACCCCGACCGTGTGGTCGTGCTGAGTGTGGTCAACATGGTGTCGGACGATGGCGGCAGAACCTTCAAACCCCTCGGCGAGCGCAACAAGCACGTAGACAACCACGCGCTTTGGATAGATCCGAACGATACCAACTACTATCTGGCAGGGTGCGACGGCGGCATCTACGAGAGCTTTGATCGCTGCCAGACATGGATATACAAGCCGAATCTGCCCATCACACAGTTCTATGATGTCACCGCCGATACGGCGGCGCCGTTCTACATGGTCTATGGCGGCACGCAAGACAACAACAGCCTGGGCGGTCCCAGCCGAACCCGAACGGGAAACATTCGCAACAGTGATTGGTTTTCTACTCTGGGCGGCGACGGATTCCACCAGCAAGTCGACCCGAAAGATCCGAACATCGTCTATTCCGTGCTCCAGTACGGAGGCATCTCCCGGCTAAACCGGGCAACGGGCGAGCGAGTTGGAATCCAGCCTCAGCCCGGAAGGGGGGAGCCTGCCCTTCGATGGAACTGGGACTCTCCACTCCTCATCAGCCCTCACAACAACAAGCGAATCTACTTCGCGGCCAATCGCCTGTTCCGCAGCGACGACAGTGGAAGCGCATGGCAGCCCGTGAGCCCGGACCTGAGCCGCCAAATCGACCGCAACTCTCTAAAGGTAATGGGGCGCGTTTGGAAGGTCGATGCTGTTGGAAAGAGCCAGTCAACATCCTTCTATGGCAACATTACAGCCCTGGATGAGTCACCGCTCCGCGAGGGTCTGCTCTATGTCGGTACCGACGACGGCCTTATCCAGGTGAGCGAGGATGGCGGCAAGACCTGGCGCAGGACCGAGAAGTTCGCCAATGTTCCCGATGGAACGTTCACGGCACGCATTCGTGCGTCACTGCATGATGCGAGCACGGTCTACGCGGTCTTCAACAACCACAAGAACGGCGACTTCAAACCCTACATCGTAAGAAGCGCCGATGCCGGAAGAACATGGGAGACTATTGCGGGAAACCTACCCGAGGCTGGGCCGGCTTGGGCCTTTGCCCAGGACCCCGTAAAGCCCGACCTGCTGTTCGCGGGAACCGAATATGGCGTTTACTTCTCTCTGAACGGCGGCAAGGATTGGCGAAGGCTGCGAGGCGGCCTGCCCACCATCGCAGTGCGCGACCTCCACATCCAGAAGCAAATGAGTGACCTAGTGGTCGCCACGTTTGGACGGGGAATCTACATCGTGGACGACTTCTCGCCACTGCGAACAATCAGCAGCGGCTCGTTGCAATCGCCTGCTGCCTTGCTTCAAGCCTCGGACGCGGTGTCCTATCAGTCCAAGAATCTCCAGGCGCCATGGCAGGGCGAGACACAATACAGCGCCGAGAATCCTCCCTCCGGCGCTGCCTTTACGTGGTTCCTAAAGGAGGCCCCGAAGACGCTGCGCCAAAAGCGGCTAGACGCCGAACAGGCTGCGGAGAAGGCCGGAATGACGCCTCCCTATCCCACCGCCGAGCAGCTTCGCGCAGAACAGGCGGAGGAGGCTCCAGCGCTTTTAATCACGGTTGCAGACAGCCGGGGAACGCCCGTCCGCCGCATCTTCCAGCCCGTTGCAGAAGGCGTCCAGAGAACATACTGGGACCTGACAGCGGATGGAGAGCGGGCAGTCGTTGAACCAGGCCGCTACCAGGCGTCTCTGTCACTTCGGCACGCAGGAGAGACGAAGCCGCTCACGGCGTTCAAGGAGTTTACAGTGAGCGTCGAGGGATTCGACCTTCTCAGTGCGGCCGACCGATCCTCGCTGCTCGACTTTAGGCGCAAGGCCGTCGCGCTTGGCAAGCGATCAGCATCATCCCAAGAAACCACTACTTCTCTGCTCTCTCGCATGGCCGCCATTCTGGCAGCGCTGGACAGAACGCCCGCCGCTCCACCGCAGCTTCGAACTACTGCTCGCGCCATCACCGAGAAGATCAAACAGGTCGAATTGGCGCTCAACGGCGATTCCGCTGCCTCCGCGCGCCAGGAGAATACACCTCCATCCATCTCAGACCGAGTGGGAACCGTCTCGTTCGGCCAGATCTACTCATTCAGCATGCCGACTCAGACCCGCCGCGAGGCATACACCATCGCGAACTCCGAGCTCGATGCGGTGGTCAAAACCCTTCGCGAAATCCTCACGAAAGACCTGACGAGGCTAGAAGCAGAGCTTGACAAGGCGGGCGTACCGCACACGCCGGGAAGGCTTCCTGCTCCCAAGTAGCAGCCTATCTCATGTCCACACAATTCAATGTAGGCTGCATTGCCCAATACATCATAGAGGTAATCATGTTCAGCAGCATCATGGAGTGGTTTCGACCATTTGTTGTTTGCGTCCTCGTCTGCGCCACCCATCAGTCAGCGCGTGCCGATGGCGCTTCGGCGCCCGACGGTCAGGCTGATCTTGCGGCTAGAGTTCGCGAACTGGAAGAGACCGTTCGCAAGCTGACCCAGATGGTGACGGAGATGGCAGCCAAGATGACTAAGCCTGGAGCAGATTCGGCAGCTGTAGAGAAGATCGTTGCCGATCAGCTCAAGAAACAGAAGCCCACGGCAGGCTATCAGAACGAGTTCTTCGTGGGCTCGGCGGATGGCGCTTTCAAGCTGAAGCTGAAGGGGCTAATCCAGGCCGATGCGCGGTCGTACCTCACTGGTGGCGGCAACACATCAAGTGACTCGTTTGGATTGCGCCGAGTGCGGCCTATACTGGAAGGGACCATCCACAAGAACGTCGACCTCAGGCTCATGCCGGACTTTGGAGAAGGCCGGACCGTTCTCCAGGACGCCTATGCCGACCTTCGAATTGGCTCGGGACTTACCCTGCGTGCCGGCAAGTTCAAAGAGCCTGTTAGTTTGGATAGGCTAACCGGCGCAGCAGACCTGATATTCATTGAGCGCTCGCTCACAAACAACCTCCTCCCCAACCGAGACGTTGGCTTCCAGCTTTCAGGTGAAACCGCACGAGGCACTCTGGCGTACCAGGTGGGAGCGTTCAACGGGCTAACCGACGGAGGCTCAACAGACGGGGACACCGCAAACGATAAGGATGTCGCGGCTCGCATCTTCGCCCAGCCGTTCAAGAATCAGAAGGGCTCCTCGCTATCGGGACTGAGCGCGGGAGTTGCTGCATCGTTCGGCGGTAGAACGGATGCCCTGACAGGAGTTGCGCCAAAGACTGCTGCCAGATCCACCTTCTTCAAGTATGGGGCTGGAGTTGCGGGCTCGGGAAACCACTTCCGGGTTGTCCCCCAGTTCTCATACTACAATGGACCGCTGGGGCTAATGGGCGAGTATGCGATGTCCCAGCATGGCGCAACAAAGGATGCCCTTTCGAAGACGCTCACTCATCACGGGTGGTTCATGCAGGGCTCATATGTGCTCACCGGAGAGCCAAACTCGCTCAAGTCGGTTACTCCAAAGCGGCCGTTTGAACCCGGAAAGGGTGGCGGTGCAGTCGAAATCGCTGCCAGATACTCAACTCTGGACCTCGATCAAGACCTGTTCACCGCGGGTTTTGCAGACGCGACCACTCCGGCTGCAAAGGCGCATGCGATCACTCTCGGCGTGAACTGGCACCTCTACAAGGGCACCAAGTGGCAGTTCAACTACGAGCGAACGAACTTCAGCAAGGGCATCAAGTTTGGAGCCGACATCCGCGACCATGAGGACGTATTCCTCTCTAGGCTTCAAATTGCTTTCTAGCATAGAGGCGCTGTGGCTGGTATAATTCAACCATCATCGGCTGCAGTTCCGCCGAAAACGCAATTTGACCTGTGGAGGAGGCGTACATGAGATCGAGATTGGTTTCTGCACTTACCGGTGGCCTGCTGGTCACGGCGATGGGAGCTTGGGCCTCTGAGCCGAAGATCTCTGGAGAGTACCTGGAGACGCGCACCGCGAATGTCTATGTGGGCGCGTGCCACGCGAACGGCGAGATGGTAACCGTAGGCAGAGAAGCAATGCTGGTGTGGAACGTGCGAACCGGTGTGTCCAACGGCATTCGCCTCGACGGCGTCAACGCGATGGCTGTCGTGACCGGATCAGACAACCTGGGCTTTGCAAACACGTCGCGAAAGTCCGTGCTCTACATCGACAGCGCAGCGACCGCAGAGCAGGCTGCCGCACTTGTTTCAACGCTCAAGAGTAACTACACTGAAGCCCTCGGAAACGTGATCTCCGTTAAGCGCGCGAAGGTTGCTTTCGCGAAATCCGGCCTGGAGTACAGCGTGGAGGTTCCATCTGTTGCGTCCATCAAGACCACGCGCTATGCGTGCGACCACTGCGTGATGCCGCACATGATCTGGTACCAGCCTTTCGTGAACCTGAAGTCGAGCCTCGTCGGTCTGGCCACGCTGAACGAGTTCAAAGGGACCAAAGAGCTGCCGACATCATGGCGCCTCTCGGGCGACAACAGCAGTTACGTAGGGGAGTTCGCGCTCTAGAAACTCCCGCCTTGCTTGGGCAGGGCAAGCCCTGCACCCTACGCACTCCGGTGTTGGACAGGGCAAGCCCTGCGCCCTACACGATTGCGTAGGGCGTGGGGCTTGTCCCATCCGACGCTCATTGTGGCCGGCTCCTACTTCGTCGCTGTGATCTTCCCCACCCAGAGCGTGTTCGGCCCCTCGCCAGCCGTGCCAAGCACACCTGAGATGTCGATTAGAACGAACTGGAATATGGCCTCGGGGTCCAGCTTACCGTTGGTGTCCGTGCTGTCATCCGCAGCGCCGAAGTCGCTGAACTTCAGATCGAGCAACTCTGCCTTGGAAGACCCGGCCAGGTCCAGGGTCGTGTTATACTTGCCCCCACCCACTTCTTCAACCTGAACAATCAGCTTTACAGGCTTGATCGAGGAAACGCTCAACTGCAGCCCCTTAGCGCCTGCCAGTTTTCCTTGCCCAATGGCTCTGCCAATAGCCGCTACCTTTCCGGCCGCCTGCTCGTAATTCACCCTGATCGCGGCCGTCCCGAGCGGAGCGCCTGTAGACTTCTGCAGGTCTTGTGCGCCAAGGCTAAACCACCCAATCTGCGGCTGCAGGAAGCTGTCGAGCGGGCTGCCGACGGCGCCAACCGCAGCAGCTACGGGTGCGGAGCTCACCACAAAGTCATCCAGCAGAAACGAGCGCGGACCGGTCTTGAGGCCCAGGAGATTAGTGAGCTGCTCGTTGTCCGACTGGGCGAGAAACTGAGCGAAGTCTGCGAAGCCGATATGCTCGATCTCTTCCACATCGAGCTTGCCGTTTCCGTCCTTCGGATCGTCCTTGCCGGTTGAGAGGACGAAGTCGTCCACCGAGAGCGACACCTCCTGCCATTTGTCCTTCGGTGAGGTGAACATCGTGTTGTATCGCGCGCCGCTCTTCTCCACCAGCGAGAAGATGACCGGGATATTCGCGTCCGCCTTTACCCAGAAGTGAAAAGACATCGCCTTTGCGAGTCCGCCATTCGGCGTTGGCAGCAACAGGACCCCAGACTCGCCCTTTTCCACCTTATAGGCGAACTTCAGCGCTCCCACGCCTGAATGTGCTGCTCCTGGGCCGTGGTCAATGCCTGCGTCCGCACCTTGACCGAGTACGGTCCAACCTTCATCGTCCAATTCGAACGTCGCCGCAGGTAGGCCAACTATGGGACCACCTGTCAATGTGTCAACGGACGCTACCGTTCCGGACACATTGGACGCGATCAGGTCAATCAGATGCTTGACGTCAACTGCGAAGTTTAGGTTCTGGCCACCGCTTAGATAGCTTGTGGCAATCCCTACCACTTCGATCCTGTCGTTAAGCACAGGTCCTCCAGAAGAACCCGGTGAGATCGGAGCCGTTATCTGGTACTGCGATGAACCTTCAAGCTTTCTGATGCTAGACACTATGCCCGCACTGAGTGTAGCCTCAAGCCCACGTGGGTTACCGAGTGCAAAAACAGAGTCGCCAGTTTCGAGCTTCATGCTCGCGGACAGAAGCGGAGCACCTGCGTCCAGCATCGTCAGAATGGCTATATCGTGCTCCTTACTGATCGCGTAGATACCCTTGACCTTCCTCTCCTTATGGTCGAGGGCTCCAGTCACACGTATTGATCTTGCACGTCGCACCACATGGAGATTGGTTACAACGAGGTCGTCTTTGGTATAGAAACCGGAACCCAGGCTTCGTTGCTGACCGTTCGCATCAAGTGCGACGACAACCATAAGGGCGGGACCCGCCTTCTTGAACACATCCTTTGCACTTGCACCCTGCCCATTGGCTGGTTGCGGGGCAAGCGACGCGCATATGGTGAGCAAGCCGAACGTGCAAGCGCTAGATCGCAGATCCATCAGAGTCACTCTCCTTGAGCATGAAGGGGGCGCACATGTAGACCGCCACACCAGACGAATATCTCACTTACGATTGCGTTCCGCCGTTGGTTTCGGCCATCTTAGCCAGGGGGCCAAGCGAAAGGCCGCCCCGCGAGGATGTGGAAGTGGAGATGCGGCACGCTCTGGCCTGCGTCCGCACCGTTATTCACCACCAGCTTGAAACCGGTGCCGGCAGGGAGCGCCGCTCGGGCTACGGCCTGTAAGGAAGCAATCACCACTAAACTGCCGGACTTCTCGTCGAGATCAAGCAGAGTCTCAACATGAACGCGAGGAACGACAAGGATGTGCGTAGGAGCCTGTGGCGCCGCATCCGCGAACGCTACAAACTGCTCGTCCGAGTAGAGAATTGTGGCGGGAATCTCTCCCGACACAATTCGACAGAAGATACAGCCAGCCATCAGTAGCGCTCGAACCGTTCAACATCCACCACGAAGGTCACCGCGCCGCCGACTAGAACCTTAACCGGCGACGGCATGAAGGTCCCTATGGGGGCAGCATCGGGCGGAAGAACGTTTACGAACTGCTCGCGCGTCTTGCAGCTCTCTCCAATAACCTGCAGGCAGTTGTCTAGCTCCGCCTCCTCCACGCCAATGAGGAGCGTTATGTTGCCCTCTCGCAGAAACCCGCCAGTGCTGCCAATCTTGGTGAACTTGAACCCGGCACGCAGGAGCGATTCCGTGATCTTGCTCTTGTCCCTATCGTGTACAACTGTAATTACGAGCTTCATTCACACTCCTCCATTGCACTATGCTGCAAGTGCGACGCGACCGTCGCAAGAATATCCCGATGAATTACCTCTACATCACGTTCTGCTGCGACCGTCTGAATCCGAGCGTAAACCTTGGCTTCCTCAATATAGCCATTTCGCACTCGCTGGTGAAACTCAAGTCCGGCCAACTCCATTCGGTTCCGGTCGGATTGGCGACCTAGTCCGACCTCCGGATTGATGTCGAGCAGGATCGTGAGGTCAGGATCGAGACCGTTCGTGGCAAACTTCACCAAGTTGCGAACGTCCTCGAGAGGCAGGCCTCGTGCATGGCCCTGATAGACGACCGTCGAATCGCCGAACCTGTCGCAGATAACCGCGACACCTGCCTCCAGCGCCGGGCGAATGACTTGCTCAACGAGCTGAGCCCGCGCGGCCAGAAACAACATCAACTCGGCACGCGGCACAACAGGCGAATCTGCTGCCAGCACAACCGCACGAATACGTTCGGCCACCGGGTCGCCACCCGGCTCACGGGTAACCAACACTGTCTGGCCCTGGCGGCGCAGAGCATTTGCGAGAAGCTCTGCCTGGGTCGACTTACCACTTCCCTCGCCACCCTCAAACGTTATGAAACGTCCCCTCGAACTGCGACTCACGAGGACGGCAGTATGCGAACTCGGCGGCGAGGCTCCACCCCTACGGAATCCGACAGCATGTGGTGCTGCTCGGCCGTCTGGTGCTGGAGCCGACGAGTATAGCTGTTTTGTGGCCGCAGCTCCACCGCCTCGCCGGTCTGCTGAGCTTCCTGAACGCCGGCCTCGGCCTCCCGAATGGCATCGTCCGTGAAGCCGCGCTCGAGGGCGCCCGTTTGGAAGATGTCGCGAACTGCCGAGGCGATCTGCGTGTAGGTGTTGCTCTTGATAATGTAGGTCGGCAGTTTTCTCGCACCTGAGTCGCGCATCTTGGCCGGCTCCCTGCGGTAGCTGGACTTGAGAGCTACAATGCAATCCGCGTCGCTGAGGTCGCGAGCTATCGTGGCAGGAACGTGGGACTCAAGAATGGCTCGTTCGAGCCTGTTGCGATTCACTCCATACGGAAAAATGCGCGTCGCGCTCGCGCTCTCCTTTCGAAGCGACGCCGCCACGGGCTGGCGAAGGATGGCCGCTTTCCTTCCGTTGCTCGGCGGCTCCCAGCCTCCTGCCTCGTCGTCTTCCGGCACAATTGCAGCTTTTGGCGCAGCCGCCTCGCCGCGCTGAACAACCTCGATTGCGCCCTCTGGATTCCGCACGCGGATCTCAGGCCTAGCCTCGGCGCCTCGAAGCATCTTATCGACCGTCTCCGCCACAGCGGCGTGAATCGCCAGCTTGTCCATGTCGATGATCTCGATAACCACGTCAAACGTGGGCGGCGCCTTACGCTCGAGAACAGTCTTTTGCGTGCCGCGCCGGCGCGCCTCGTCGTCGCCGAGCGTGACTGCCTGTATTCCTCCAATGAGATCACACAGTGTTGGGTTCGACAGGAGATTCTCCAGGCTGTTGCCGTGAGCGGTGCCGATGAGTTGAACCCCTCGTTCGGCGATGGTTCGCGCGGCGAACGCCTCCTGCTCGGTGCCTATCTCGTCGATGACGATAACCTCGGGCATGTGGTTCTCCACAGCCTCAATCATCACCGCATGCTGCAGCGACGGCTCTGCCACCTGCATGCGCCGTGCGCGACCAATGGCGGGATGCGGAATGTCGCCGTCGCCGGCAATCTCGTTGCTGGTGTCTACGATGACGACGCGCTTGTGCATCTCCTCGCTCAGAACGCGTGCAACTTCCCGAAGCTTGGTGGTCTTGCCACGGCCGGGGCGTCCAAGAATGAGTATGCTCTTGCCGCTCTCCACCACATCCTCGATAATGTCGATGGTGCCATAGACCGCTCGGCCAATCCGGCATGTCAGACCGATGACCTTGCCCGTGCGATTTCGTATGGCCGAGATGCGATGCAGAGTTCGCTCAATCCCCGCGCGGTTGTCCTTGCCGAAGCTCCCCACTCGCTCCACCACATACTCCAGCTCCTCAAGGGTCACTGCTTCGGGGCCTAGCTCCGCCATGCTATGAGAGAATCGAGCCTCGGGCACTCTCCCGAGGTCCATCACAATCTCGAGAAGCTCGTCCGAGCTCATCTGCTCCTCCAGCCGCTCGCGGATGCGAGCGGGCAGAACGTCGAGAAGCTGGTCTAGATTGTCTGTAATGCGCTGCTGTTTCATGCTAAGGACGCTCACGGCGGCATGTTCCGTTTCTGTTGCGCGGATCACTGGCGATGGAGTGCTCCTTGTAGTAGTTTTGTTGATACGATTGGTCGAGCACGCCGATCTCTGTGTCGTTCGGCGCTGCGGTCTCGCTCAACGCGAATCGCTGCTGCAGACCAGAGTTCAGCGCGCCGCTGAGCCATCATAACAATTATACGTGTCCCATGACAAGAGATACACCAGGCGAACGTTTGTGCAATTCTTCACAAGCTCGCTTGACTTTGGGCGGTTCAAGAGTATATTATGTTCTGTCTACCTAGGCGACGCAATCGCGCGCCCACACAGGAGGTCGAGCAGAAAATATGCGTAGTATGGCGAAAGGTCAGGCTCAAGCCTGGTTTGGCAGACAGCGCTCCACGGCGCAGCATGCAATGGGTCCGCACTCACGCACTCTCATCGCCCTTCTCTTCACCGTTCTCCTCACAACCATAGCGGGAGCAGCCTTCGCCCAGGGCGGTGAGGCAAGCCTCGTTGTGCCGTCGCTCAACGATCCTAGTATTGCGCAGTTCAGGGGCTATCCCGGCGCCACGCTTCTCATGTTCGGCATCGGGGTTTCTGTGCTAGGGATGTTGTTTGGGCTAAAGGTCTACTCGCAGCTCAAGAACCTGCCCGTTCACAAGAGCATGCTCGAAGTGAGCGAGTTGATCTACGAGACCTGCAAGACCTACCTGGTTACGCAGATCAAGTTCATTGGCATTCTGGAGCTGTTCATTGGTTCCATCATTGTCATTTATTTCGGCATCTTCCAGCACTACTTCACCGAGGGCAAGACGCTGCAGGTGTTCATCATCTTGTTCTTCTCTCTCGTGGGCATCGCGGGAAGCTGCGCCGTAGCGTGGTTCGGAATTCGAGTCAACACCTTTGCGAACTCGCGAACTGCCTTTGCCGCCTTGCGAGGCAAGCCGTTCCCCTGCTACGCCATCCCGCTCAAGGCCGGCATGAGCATCGGCATGCTGCTCATCTCGGTAGAGCTCATCATCATGCTAGGAATTCTGCTCTTCATCCCTGGGTCCTACGCAGGACCGTGCTTCATCGGTTTCGCAATCGGCGAGTCGCTTGGAGCCTCGGCGCTTCGCATCGCGGGAGGCATCTTCACTAAGATTGCAGACATCGGCGCAGACTTGATGAAGATAGTCTTCGGCATCAAGGAAGACGACGCGCGCAATCCAGGCGTCATTGCAGACTGTACGGGTGACAATGCGGGAGACTCCGTAGGCCCCAGCGCGGACGGCTTCGAAACCTATGGAGTGACGGGCGTTGCGCTAATCTCGTTCATCCTTCTCGCCGTCAAGAATGCCGATGGCTCTGCGAACATGGCGGTCCAGGTGCAGCTTCTAGTTTGGATCTTTGTGATGCGCATCGTCATGGTGATGGCAAGCGCCGTTGCCTACTTCATCAACGAGGCCAGAGCGAAGAAGACATACGAGCACGTAGAGCAGTTCAACTACGAGAAGCCGCTCACCTCGCTCGTCTGGATCACTTCGTTCATCTCAATCGCGCTCACGTTTTTGGTGTCATACCTGCTCATTCCCACTCTTGGTGGAACAGACGACCTGTGGTGGAAGCTCTCCATCATTATCACCTGCGGCACGTTGGCAGGCGCTGTCATACCCGAGCTCATCAAAGTCTTTACGTCCACCGAGTCGGCTCATGTTAAAGAGGTTGTAATCTCCTCGCGAGAGGGCGGCGCCTCGCTGAACATCCTGTCTGGGTTAACAGCGGGCAACTTCAGCGCCTACTACATGGGAATCACGCTCATCGTATTGATGGGCACCGCCTATCTTGTGAGCACCCAAGGCCTTGGCCCGCTAATGACTGTCGGCACCGTGGACGCTTCAGCCGTATTTGCGTTCGGCCTCGTTGCGTTCGGCTTCCTGGGGATGGGACCTGTCACTATCGCGGTGGACTCCTATGGACCTGTAACAGATAATGCGCAATCGGTCTACGAGTTGTCCATGATTGAGACCCTGCCGGACATCAAGGCCGAGCTCAAGCGGGACTACGGCTTCGACGCCGACTTCGAAAAGGCCAAGCACCACCTTGAGGAGAATGACGGCGCGGGCAATACGTTCAAAGCGACAGCGAAACCAGTGCTCATCGGAACTGCTGTCGTCGGTGCTACCACCATGATCTTCAGCATCATAGCCGTCCTCACAACCAGCCATGTGACGCACATCCCGCTCACCGCGAACCTTGAGAAACTTGGGCTTCTACACCCACCCTTCCTCCTGGGGCTCATCGCAGGCGGCTCGGTCATCTACTGGTTTACCGGAGCGTCGATACAGGCGGTGACCACCGGCGCCTACCGAGCGGTGGAGTTCATCAAGGCGAACATAAAGCTTGATGGCGCCGAGAAGGCGTCTGTTGAGGACAGCAAGAAGGTCGTTGAGATATGCACGATTTATGCGCAGCGCGGCATGTTCAACATCTTCTTGACCATCTTCTTCTCCACCCTAGCCTTCGCATTTCTGGAGTCCTTCTTCTTCATTGGCTACCTCATCTCCATCGCCCTGTTTGGTCTGTTCCAGGCGCTCTTCATGGCGAACGCCGGGGGCGCGTGGGACAACGCAAAGAAGATTGTGGAGGTTGAGCTCAAGCAAAAGAACACGCCGCTGCATGATGCAACGGTCGTCGGGGATACAGTGGGCGACCCGTTCAAGGACACCTCGTCGGTGGCCATGAACCCGGTCATCAAGTTCACCACGCTGTTTGGACTGCTTGCCGTAGAACTGGCGGAGCAGATCGACCCAACGCTGCGCGTAATCCTAGCTGCCGTGTTCTTCGCGGTCTCGGTGGTGTTCGTCTATCGGTCGTTCTACAAGATGCGCATCGACTCGGGCAAGCCTGTAGCGGCGTAAGAGCGACAGGAGAGTCACAGGGTGCAGAACGCCGGCTCCCAGCGATGTGGGGCCAGCGTTTTTGTGTCGTAAACCACCATCGTGGCATGAGCGTCTCGCGCATGAACTCTCACGGGCGAGACGCCCGTGCCACGAATGCGGAATCTCACGGGCGGGACGCCCGTGCCACGAATTTGGAATCTCACGGGCGGGACGCCCGCGCCACGAATGCGGAATCTCACGGGCGGGACGCCCGTGCCACGACACCGCGCAATCCAACCACGACGCTCGCGACCACCCAAGCCCAGGTAATCCCATAGAGCCATGGAGATGCGACGTTAAGCGAGGCTGCTAAGCTCACCCTGCCGCTCGACATCGCGCAGAATGCCCGCGTCATTCCGCACAAGCTACAGCCCGTGCAATGGGAATCTGGCAGCCAAGGATGGCCGTTAGCGGCCACCTGCTCGTACGGAACAAACGAACCCGCTAGCGCTAGAGCGGCAACACATGCAGCTGTGCCGGCAACCCAAGAGAGTGCTATTCGCCACTCGCGTGACAATCTCGGAAGGCCACGGCAGTGGCGCTGGACTACGGGGAGAGCCACCCTACAAGCACCCTCCGCCAAGGAGCAGGCGGATGGCTCCAACCGTACAGGCTGCCACCGCAACTACAAAGGCGGTGTTTGCCGTTCCTCGGAACGGGTGCAGCAGATTCGCGCGAATCCTGGCAGCCAACACCGCGCCTATGATTCCGAACAGAAGTGTACCGTAGTTCATCCAGCCCAGGCAGGGAATGAGACCCACCACCGCGATACACGCAGACATGATCGAGAGCGTAAGAGCCGCGGTTGACGATCCATGAGTGTGGCTCGGCTGTTCAGGCGGCAGAATAACCACCGGGAGAAAGCAGCCTTGAAGCGACGGTACCTCACCTGCCGCGAACTCGAGGTCTCGCACGGGGTCGCGCAAGCGGGTTTCGGGAACAAGCCGCCCCTCCTTCGCCCACTCTTGCAGGACCACAATCTCCGTGGATTCGGTCCTGGTACCGTCGGCGTGAATCACCTGATACATAGTGTGTGTCCTCTCTTCGACATGGGGCAGGCACGGGGGCCGGCCCCTACATGCGGTCTGGGCAGGCACGCGAACACGGCCCACCGTGAAATTCGAGATTGTGAGCAAGGGTTCCCTGCCCCTCAAGTCGAATCATACTTCATACGCCGTTCAAAAGGCCATGACACTTGATCATCCTCTCTATAGACCCCGGAACGGCCACGACCGGTTTCGCGGTTATTCACAAGCGCGGCGACACCCTTCGGGCAATAGAGTATGGGGTGATCCGCACGAAGCCAGACCATTCGGCTCCAGAGCGCCTGCGTCAGATCCACGAGGAGGTGGGGCGCCTCATGGATGAGCACTCACCGGATGTATTGGTGACGGAGCGTCTCTTCTTCGGCAAGAACGAAACGACAGCGATCAGCGTGGGCCGCAGTATTGGCGTCATTCTGCTCGCGGCAGGCGTACGAGGCATGGAGTGGGTGGAGTACTCTCCGCCCCAGGTCAAGCAGGCGGTGGTGGGATACGGCAGCGCGGACAAGAAGCAGGTTCAGTATATGGTCCAGCGGCTCCTGGGTCTCAAGGAGGTTCCTAAGCCGGATGACGCAGCGGACGCGCTCGCCGTGGGAATCTGCCATGCCAATAGCATTCTGCCGGTCAGTGCGCGGTAGAAGCACTTATGGTCGTAGCGGTGAGAGGGCTCAGCCGTATTGAGCCGCCATACCTGTCACCATGAGCGGAGGCTCAGCCGTATCGAGCCGCCACACCTGTCACCTTGAGCGGAGGCTCAGCCGTATCGAGCCGCCACACATGTCACCTTGAGCGGAGGCTCAGCCGAGACGAGCCGCCACACCTGTCACCTTGAGCGAAGGCTCAGCCAT
>VFKD01000396.1 GCA_009885735.1 bacterium | reverse complement strand
TAACCTGCGGGCAGTCTGTTTTCGAATCCTGAAGGTGGTGGAGCGAGAGTGAGTTGCCCAGGGCGAGCGTGGGAGTGTAGAGCGCGCAGTACAGAATGAGAGTGGCATAAAACGGCATGAACTGGGTTAGCTGCGGCAGCAGGCAGAGCACCATGCCGCCGAGGATGCCCAGCGCGGCAAGCAGCTTCTCCGAGGCGAAGAACCGATCCGCAATCAGCCCGACGAAAAAGGGCGAGATCATCGAGCCGATGGCGAAGGCGCCGTACGCCGCACCTATTTGCCCGCCGTCGAACTTGAGCGCATTGGTAAGGTAGGCGCCCAGGCTTACATACCACGAGCCCCACACGAGGTACTGGAGGAACATGAAGAGGGAGAGTTTGGTTTTCAGTGCGGTTTGCATGGCCGATTGTAGAGGTCTTGGGAGCGAATGTCAAGCGGGAAAACGGCAAGGGACTAGAGGGACGGAAGGGACCTAAGCAAAGTGCAGGCTAATCAGGTGGGCTGGGTCTCATAGGTCTTATAGGTCTCATAGGACCCATTTGTCCTATGCGTCCTATTTCCGCTGTGCCGACCTCGACAGCATAAAGCCAACCACCACAGCAGGCATCACCGCTCCCAGGACTGCTCCAACCAGCGCCCAGCCAGGAGTGGCAGCCGGTGTGCGGCCAACCAGCGCCGCCAGTCCCACGCCCGCGAATGCGCAGACGGCGACAACGCTCCACGCAACAGCAACCAGTGGCCGCACAGCCCTCCGGCCCACGTGGAACTGCAGCCGGTTGAGCGCCTCGAACAGGGTTACAACCCGCTCCGTGGCCGGCAGGTCGCCCCATTCGGTGTGCGCTCGGTCGGCCTGAACATCATTCGGATCAGCGACTGGTTCCAGCAGGAAGTCCGGCAGCGAGGCCAATCCGAAGTTCGAAAGCCGTGGCTTCAGCCAGCCCACAAGCCACTTCCGCGCTTCGGCTTTACCTACTTGGAAGTCAAACTCCCGGCATTCGCGCGAAAGAAACCCGCCGAAGTGGCCCATGAAGTCGCCGGCGAGCCGGTCCGGCACCGGGATAGAAGCGGGGATTCTTTCTAGGTCCACCACGAACTTGTGCGCTATGCCCGAGGCACCAATTATAGCTTTGCGAATTTCGAGGTAAGCCTCTTCGTCGAAGTTGTCGCCAGCCTTCTCCCGTACGTGTCTGTCCATCTCCCAAAGGGCCATGTTTACCTTCAAAATACGCTCATTCGTGTCTGCGGCATTCTGAAAGTCCTGGTAGAGTGCATCGTTGAAATAGGCGCCGAGTATCTTGCCGAGCAGCGCGGTAGGCGGCAACCCGTTTGCACCGTCTTGCTTCTCCAGGCCCTTGAGCGAATCCACCACCAGTTGCGGGCTCGTGGGGTCCGGTTCGATGACCAAATAGGTCCGCGGATCGTTCACTCGGTCCGGGTCCAAGCGGTTGAGGTAGGCGGAGGCGTCTATCGCCTTGCCGATGGGCTGATTGTTGAAGAGGCCGCCGTCCGCGCAGGTAAAGTTCGCCCTGTCCGGGAGCTCGCCCTCGCGAATCGTCCCGTCCGATATCAGCTCGTCCCGAAGCTGCACGTAGTCATCATAGAGTGTGAGGTCCCGCGGACGGCTTCGGGTTCGAAACGCCATCGGGAAGGCGCCAGAGGTCATGGCGTCCTCCTTCACCTCCTCCCAAGTGGTGTCTGCCTTGCAGGCGTCCCACCACTCCCTGGGGGTCTTCGGACCACTGGGAACGTCGCCTAGTAGATGCGTGGGGATAGTGACCGCCCGCGCCTCGGAACCACACACGAAGTACGGCGCATAGTCGCGGTAGTTGCGGGCATAGAAGGTGACCGGCGACTGGTCGGTACTTGCCCCCTGCCTGAAACCGATGCTCTTCGGGATGCCGTCGAGATTCGTCATGGTCATCCAGAGGGCGATTGCACGGTCCAGACCAGCGGACGATGTGGTCCTGCTAGGGAATGCGAGGGCATCTTGCGACACTCTGTCCATGGAGGCGTCGGTAAAGAGCGAGACAGAGGGGTCGTCCGACGGCGAAAGCAGATTGTGAATCTCAAGGCCATCCACCCAGGAGCCCCGCATTCTTGCTTCCAGGTTCGCGGGCTCAGACATCGCGCGCAGCACTGGGTCGTCGCTGTCCGCAAAGGCGATGCTCTGCGCCAGGATGAGGCCCGTGACCGAGCCGGCGGAGGAGCCTGCGAGGATATCGATCCGCAGCATGTCACGCGCGGCGCCATGCTCCCTGCCGAAACGGTTCAGGTCTGTGATGTCGGCGTAGAGCTGGGCCAGCACGCCCGCCATGTAGGTGCCGAGAGCTACTCCGCCGGAGAGGCAGAGCGCGAATCGGTGGGTGCGCAGGTCTGGGTTTGGGGAGGGATTGTTCATTTCTGTAATCTCCGTAGGAGCTTCGGAGTGCGGCCAATAGATTGTCATGCTGAGTACCTATCGCAGCAATCGCGACTACGAAGGGAAGAACAACGCATCCGGCAGTTTGTTCTTAGGAGACTCCATGAACTCCGTTCACAACCAGGCATGAAAACCAGGG
>VFKD01000344.1 GCA_009885735.1 bacterium | reverse complement strand
GGCATGGTGAGGCTATTCTACCCGGAGTCTGAAGGCTACGGGCCTAATACAAGATGTAGGGGTGCGAATCCTCAGGGCACCTACCGTATAATAGATGAAGAATCTGTTAAATTTGGGCTTGACAGGCCACATCTTGGGTGATACAATCAGTCTTGCCTCTAGATGTAGCCTCTGCTCATCGCAAGTGTGCGTCCGCAGCAGGACCCCGCAAGTAGGCACCCAACACTAGATATAGCACTTGTCGGCGAGGCGATCCGCATGGTGTGTCCGTATTGTGGGACCAAGGAAGACAAGGTGTTGGACTCTCGCGAGTCGCCGGATGGCTCCACCATTCGCCGCCGCAGAGAGTGCAAGGATTGTGGTCGTAGGTTCACAACATTCGAGCAGATCGAGCAGCGCACGCTCTACGTCGTGAAGCGCAGCGGCCGTCGGGTTCCGTTTGACCGCGAGAAGGTGCTGAATGGTCTTCGGCTGGCTTGCACAGGTCGCCCGGTGAGCGCCGAGGCGCTCGAGGAGATTTCGTCCGAGATCGAGCGAATGCTGCACAATCGCCTCGAGTCCGAGGTAGACAGCCGCGAGATCGGCGAGCTAGCCATGGAGCGGCTCAGAACGCTTGATCAGGTGGCCTATGTGCGGTTTGCCAGCGTCTACCGGCAGTTTGAGGACGCGAGCCAGTTCAAGCAAGTGGTAGACATGCTGCGGAAGAAAACGCGGGCCTAAGCCGATCTGCCATGAGAGTCTGCCCCTGCGACTGAAGTCGCGGCTGATGAAGGCACGAAATCCACCTTCGTGGATTGGCCCGGAGGGGCAATTGCCTTAGTCAAACTATCATGGTTCTAGATCGTTGGTCCAAGGGAGGACGATGACTTGGCTGAGCCTATCTGCAAGATCCTTGTGCTCCATTGCAGCTACATCGCCTGGTGTACACAACAGCCGGACCTATCGCTGATGCCAGAGTACTACGTCTATCGCGAGCCGGATGTCATATTTTTCACTTTTAGCAATATTCCGCCGGATCTCATCGGCGGCGAGAGAGACGTCGTTTTGAGACCATTTATTGGAGGAGTAAAGAGTTGATGCAGGAGCCGATCGGCAATACAACAGACACTAGGGACGCCGCCATTGGCGATGACGTGGCATACGACTCCAAGATTCGTTCTGCCGAGACCAGCTCACCCTCGTCATATGGCGTGCCGAGAGCCTCCGGCCTCCAGGTAGCCCGCCGTTTCACCGAGCCGGGTGAGGACGTGTGGAAGAGCGTTGTTTGGGAGAAGCGCAGCGCGCTCATCCAGGGCGAGCGCGGCGAGATCGTCTTCGAGCAGAACGACATCGACGTTCCGAGCACTTGGACGCAGCTTGCCCTAAACGTAGTTTCGTCGAAATATTTCCGGGGTCACCTGGGCACGCCCGAGCGCGAGCGGTCGGTTCGCCAGCTTATCCAGCGCGTCAGCTACACCATCGCGGACTGGGGCAAGGCGAAAGGCTACTTCGCGGGCGAAGCGGACTACATTGCGTTCCGCGACGAACTTACGCACCTGCTCCTCCATCAGAAGATGGCATTCAACTCGCCGGTCTGGTTCAACGTGGGCCTCGCGGACAGTCCTCACCCGCAGTGCTCGGCCTGCTTCATCAACTCCGTTAAGGACACGATGGACAGCATCCTGACGTTGGCTCGAACCGAGGGAATGCTCTTCAAGTTCGGCTCCGGAACCGGCACGAACCTCTCGTCCTTGCGCTCCTCGAAGGAGAAGCTCAACGGAGGCGGCACCGCCAGCGGCCCAGTCTCGTTCATGCGCGGCTACGACCAGTTTGCTGGGGCCATTAAGTCCGGTGGCAAGACGCGGCGAGCAGCCAAGATGGTTATTCTGAACATCGACCATCCAGACATCAAGGAGTTCGTCACCTGCAAAGCCGACGAGGAGCGCAAGGCCTGGGCGCTCATTGATGCAGGATACAACGGCAACTTCAACGTTCCCGGCGGCGCATACGACAGCGTGAGCTATCAGAATGCGAATCACAGCATTCGCGTAACCGACGAGTTCATGCACGCATACCAGGAGGACCTGGCTTGGTCTACCCGCAACGTAGTGGGCGGCGCAGTGGCCGATACCTATCGCGCCAAGGACCTCATGAAGTGGATTGCCGAGAGCGCTTGGGTGTGCGGCGACCCCGGAATGCAGTACGACACGACCATCAACAAGTGGCACACGTGCAAGACAACCGACCGCATTCACGCGAGCAATCCTTGCTCTGAGTACATGTTTCTCAACGACTCGGCCTGCAATCTAGCTTCGCTGAACCTGATGAAGTTCCGTGGGATCGACGGCGAGTTCGACGTGGAAGGGTTCAAGCACGCCTGCCGAATAACGATCACCGCCCAGGAGATACTGGTCGATAGCGCGAGCTACCCAACTGATGCAATCCGCCAGAACAGCCACGACTTCCGTCCTCTGGGTCTTGGCTACGCAAACCTCGGTGCGCTGCTCATGTCGAGAGGGCTGGCATACGACAGCGATGCCGGCAGGTCGCTTGCCGCAGCCATCACGGGAGTGATGACAGGCGAGGCGTACTTGCAGTCTTCTATCATCGCACGCGATCACGGCTGGACATTTCCTGGCTATGCTCCAAATCGCGAGAGCTTCCTGGGCGTCATGCGAATGCACCGAGCAGCGGTGGAGGACATCGAATCAACGGCTGTGCCTGCCGATCTGATGACGGGCGCACGCACGGCATGGGACACTGCTATCTCGCTTGGCGAGAAGCACGGCTACCGCAACGCCCAGGCAACCGTGCTCGCGCCAACAGGAACCATCGGCTTCATGATGGACTGCGATACCACAGGTGT
>VFKD01000471.1 GCA_009885735.1 bacterium | reverse complement strand
CCTTCAACTACCCCACCATGGCCGAAGCATATCGCGTCGCCGCATTGAACGGCTACAACCGGCTGTTCTAGCAGGTCTTTCTCCCTCTCCTCGGTACTCCGGGGAGAGGGTTGGGGTCGACCGATGCAAAGTTGGGGTTGGGATTGGGATTGGGCTGGTGGCGAAAGGGGGAATTTGTTTCTCTAGTGTGGGTGAGAAGAGTGGTCAGGGCAACGAGACAAGGAGGAAGTCGATGGAACGGTCAACGGGGGGTGGTGTCGCGGAGGTGGTGAGTGGGACGCGGCATTACAGCAGTCCGAATCGGATTTTGGTGCGCTCGTTTCGCCTCAGCCGGGATCAGTGGAAGGAGAAACATCACGTGGTGCAGGCGGACCTCGAACAGACGCGGCAGTTGGCTGCGGAGCGTGGCGCGTCGCGTGAGCGCTGGCGGGAGAAATGCGAGACGACCACAGCGCGAGCGGAGGCTGCTGAGGCGTTGGCCGCACAACGGTTGGCCGAGTTGGAGCAAGCTCGGGTTCGGCTGGCCGAACTGGAAGCGGGCGCTCCAAAAAAAACGCACTGACCAACGGCTGTTCGGCAGCTGACAGCGCGCCGCCCGCGCGCGGTTCGACGCCGGTCGGGATCATTGACTTGTGTCATCGATTGGTGGTGCAGGCGGGCGTGGCCTTGCGCGGCGTGCCGCGCGTCCTGGGCATCTTCTTCGGCGCGCCCGACGCGACGACGTTCCTCTCCGCAGCCACGTCGGTGCGTTGGTGGTTGCAACGGCTGGGTCTGTTTGCCTTGCGTGAAGAACTCGCAGACGCGGACGATTGGGTCTTTCTGATCGATCACTCCGTGCAGATCGGGAACGTGAAGGTGTGCGTGATCTTGGGCTTGCGACTGTGCGACGTGCCGTTTCCAGCGCGGGCCTTGCGGCACGACGACATGCATGTCTTGGCGGTCATCCCCACCGAACATTCCACGGGTGAAATCGTCGCGGCCCAGTTGGAACAAGCCGCCCAACGCACGGGAATTCCGCGGCAAATCGTGAGCGATCACGGCAGCGACGTGAAGAAGGGGGGCGAACTGTTTGCGCAGCGTCACCCGGGTACGGTAGTGACCTACGACGCGGCTCATCACGGGGCGATCGTGCTTCAGCGGCGCTTCGCAGCCGACGAACGCTGGCCCGCGTTCGTCGCGCGACTGGGCCAGGTGAAGGCTCGCATCCAACAAACGAGCGATGCGTTTCTGCTCGCTCCGAGCCTGCGTCCAAAGGCCCGCTACATGAACCTGGCGTCGCTGTTGCGCTGGGCGCGGAAAATCTTATGCCTGCTCGAGCGCGGTCCCGCCGGCGGACGAGCCAGCGAACGCGCCGAGGCGCGCTACGGTTGGCTGCGCGAGTTTCGCGCGGCGCTGGAAGACTGGTCGCGCTGGGAAGCGACGGTCCGCGGCAGCGTGGAGTTCGTGCGGACGCGCGGCCTCTCCTGTAGCTGCCAGATGGAACTGTGCGCCCGCCTGCAGGCCCTGCCGCCCGCGGAACGCGATGACGCGCTGATTGCGGAACTCTGCGAGTTCGTGGGTGCGCAATGCCAAGCCGCCCGCCCCGGCGAACGTCTCGTCGGCAGCACCGAGGTGCTGGAGTCCGTGTTCGGCAAGTGGAAAGCCCTGGAGCGCCAAGAATCCGGCAGCGGCATCACGAGCCTGGTCCTCAGCCTCGGTTCCCTCGTCGGGCAGTGGTCCACCGCGCGACTCACCGCCGCCTTCGAAGCCACCCCCGTCAAACACGTCGTGGAATGGTGCCGCGAACACCTCCCCTCCAGCGTCCAATCCCAACGCCGCCTCGCCTTCGCCGCCCCAGCACCCGTAAACAAATCCTAACCGATCACCCCCCCCCTTCCAATCCCAACTTTGCATCGGCCGAGCCTCAAGGTCACGGTGCGGGCGCTG
>VFKD01000699.1 GCA_009885735.1 bacterium | reverse complement strand
CTCGCGGTCGCCAAGCGGTAGGTCAACCACGCATGGCGAGGTGAAGATCAGCTCCTGCGGCAGAAACTCGGTGATGCAGATTCCACTCGCAATGACATGCCTGGGAGCGTCGGCGTGCGTTCCAGTATGGTTGGCAACCTTCAAGCTCATCACATTCGCGCCATCCCGCTCGATCGTGTAGACGGAAGTAAGAGATGGCTGCGGGATTGCGGGGGGACGAGGATCGTCCATTGCCAGCGGATACGACAGCCAAGTGAGCCGCTGCATAACGAGTTAACTTCCTTCGCTCTGAGTAAAACCTGTCAGCCACTGCTTGTCCCAGAGTGACGGGAATGCGTTCGGCAGGTATGGATGCTCCGCGCACGCATTGATGTCCAGCTCGATTCCCAATCCGGGCTTGGTCGGCAAGGCGAACTCACCGCGTTGAACCGGATTCCAACCGCCCACAAGCGCGTCGCGCCACGGCACGTCATAGTCCGAGAAGTTCTCTTGAACTCTTACGTTCGGCGTGGACCAGTCGAAGTGAAGCGCGGCGCAAAGCGCGACCGGACCAATAGAGCAGTGCGGCGAGACGAGCATATCCTGCGCCTCGGCCATCGCGGCCACCTTCTTCGCGACATGCAGCCCACCGCAGTGAGCGATGTCCGGCTGAACGATATTGCAGGCACGGAGCGAGGTGAGCCGGTAGAAATCGTGCAGTGTATAGACCCGTTCTCCGGCTGCAATCGGAAATGGCAGAGCCGCCTTGACCTCCTTTAGCAGTTCCAGGCTGTTTGGCGTCACCGGCTCTTCAAACCACGCGGGGCGATACTTTGCAAGCCTTTGGCCCACTTCGATGGCGCATCCAACCGAGAATCGTCCGTGTCCCTCGATCATCAGGTCGGTCGTATCGCCAACAGCTGTTCGCACCGCTTCAACGAGAGCCTCCGCCTCATCCATCTCCTCGCGGGTCATCTCTTTCCAAGCGGTTCCAAACGGATCGAACTTAAGCGCACTATATCCCCTCTCAACTGCCTCCTTCGCACGGTCCGCGTACTCCGCGGGAGTGCGAGCGCCGCCATACCAGCCATTTGCATAGGCAGGAAGCCAATCGTGGCAGCGACCGCCCAGGAGCCGATAGACCGGCTGGCCGCACGCCTTGCCGATGAGGTCCCAGCAGGCGATCTCCACGCCGCTGATCGCGGTCAGCACGGTGGCTCCGCCTTGATATTGGTCGCGAAGCATTCCTCCGATTACCGCTTCCAAATCAAACGTATCCAAACCGATGATCCTTCGCTCCACCCACTCGTGCAGAATCGTCTCGACTGCCTTCTCCTGCCATTCGAGCGTCGCCTCGCCCAGTCCGGTGAGGCCGTTGTCCGTATGGAGGCGCACGAAGAGGTAGTTGCGGAGGCCCGCGTTCGTGAGGATTGTCTCCAGCCGAGTTATCTTCAATACCCGAGGCCTAGCTGCAGTTCCAAGTGCTCGATAGCGGTTTCGATGATGCTCTCGGTGTCCATTCGATAGCGCTTGGCGAGGTACGGCAGCGATCCGCTCTCGCAGAAGCAATCGGGAACACCGATGCGCTTCAGCCGGATGCCGACGCCCGCATCGGTCACGGCGTCCGCAACTGCACTCGCCAGGCCGCCCGATACAGCATGGTTTTCAGCAGTTACCACAATGCGGACGCGGGAGACCAGAGACAGGACCGCACTTACGTCGAACGGTTTGAGGGTACTGATATGCAGTACCGACGCCTGGATTCCCTCTCCGGCCAAGTACGCCGCGGCCTCAAGAACGCGCCCCGTCATCAAGCCGGTGCTGATGAAGGCCAGGTCCGCGCCATCGCGCAGCAGTTTCGCCTTCCCAATCTCGAACGAATAGGTGTTCGGATCGAGCACGATCGGAACCTCGCCTCGCAGCAATCGCATGTATACAGGCCCCTCATATCTGGCGATCGCATCCACCGCTTGTGCGGTCTCTGTGGCGTCGCACGGATCTATCACCACCAGATTCGGGATGGACCGCATGAGCGCAAGGTCGTCGATCCCCTGGTGGGTGCCTCCATATCCTGTGGTTAGCCCTGGCAGTCCGGCGATGATCTTTACGTTTGCCATTCCGAGGGCAGCGCCGATTGCGATAAAGTCGTACGCGCGGCGAGTGGCGAAGACGCAGTAGGTGGAGGCAAACGGCACGAATCCGGTTCGAGCAAAGCCGGCCGCAATCCCGATGAGGTTCTGCTCCGCCATGCCCACCTGGAAAAACCGCTCCGGGAATCGCTCGGCAAAGAGGTGCATGTCGGTGTACTTTCCCAGATCCGCCGTTAGGCCGACGATGCGGGTATTCTGCTCAGCGGCGCGGACAAGGGCATGCCCGAACGGCGCCGAAACGACCGCGCCGGCGCTTGCGGGGTCGGCAGACAGAAGCGTACCCGTCACTCCGGTTCTCATCGTTTCAGGGTGTCCCCACTTCCAACTGTTCACGAGCAATGTGCCACTCATTGGGCTCGATTCGGATGAAGTGGTTCTTCTCTCGCTGCTCGAAAAGCGGTACTCCCCGGCCCATCATCGTGTCCAAAATGATCGCATGCGGTTGGTCATGCACCTCAAGTGCGAGATCAATGGCCGACAGAATGGCGGAGATGTCGTTGCCGTCAACGCGCTGCGTGTGCCACCCGAACGCGGCCCACTTCTCCTGCACAGGCTCTGAATTCATGATTTTGTAAGGCGGTCCGTCGGCCTGCTGGCCGTTGCAGTCGATGAATGCGAACAGGTTATCAAGCCGATAGTGTGCGCCAGCCATCGCCGCCTCCCAGGTCGAGCCCTCCTGCAGTTCGCCGTCCGAGAGCAGATTGAACACTCGGGACTCGCGGCCGTCTAGGCGAACCCCAAGGGCCATGCCAACCGCCTGAGACAGTCCGTGCCCAAGCGATCCGCCAGTCATCTCGAAACCGGGAGTCGCCTCGCTTCCAGACATCTCCAGCCGTGACCCGTCCATACCGTACGTGTCGAGCTCCTCGATGGGGAAGACACCCGCCTCCGCCAGCGCGGCATAGAGACCAATCGAATAGTGTCCTATCGAGAGGACAAATCGGTCTCGGTCCGGCCAGTCCAGCCGAACAGCATCGTATCGCATCTCGTGAAAGTAGAGGACGGCGAGCAGGTCAGCAATGCCTAGGCCCTGGCCCGCATACCCCTGGCCGACAACCTCCGCCATACGCAGCACGTGACGGCGGAGCGACTTCGCACGAGCCTTCAAATCCACGACTGCTTGCTCTTGTGAGCGCTCAGCGACACAGGTCACTGCTGTCTCCATTCCGGTACACCAAGCCTCGTAATGCATTGCCCTTTCGAGCGCATGCCCACCATCTCCTGCGCAAGAATGTGACTTGGACACGCTTGACTCACTCAGCCGGAAAGACCTGCCCAAAGATGCATCACCGCGTACGAGCGGTAGGGCCGCCACTTCTCCGCTGCCACGAGAGCTTGCCTTGCACTCACTCCGCCTAAAGCCTTCAACAGTGCTAGATCGGTGTGTGGAAATGCATCCTTGCAGCCCAAAGCCCGCATGGCAACGTACTGCGCGGTCCATTCGCCAATGCCGGGGACCTCCTTCAGGGTCGCCATTGTCATCTCGATGTCGGCGACCTGGTCTAGCCGCAATCTGCCTGATGCAACTTCCGTGGCGAGCAATCGGATGCACCGTGCTCTCGCCATGGGAATGCCAATCTCTGCGATCTCGGCGTCGGACGAAGCCGCAACATGCGCGGGAGCAGGGGTCAGGCGGTTTAGGTGGGGTATGGGCGTCTCGATCGGTTCGCCGAATCGGCCTGCAAACCGGCCTGCCAATGTGGTCGCACCACGAACACTCACCTGTTGGCCAAGAATAGCTCGGACGGCCAGCCCGAACCCGTCAAGCGCTCCCGGCACTCGGAGACCTGGGCGAGTAGCGGCAAGTTCGCCAAGACGCTCCGCCACTGCGCTAGGGTCAGCCGCAAGGTCGAACAGGTGGCGGGTCACGTCCATTACCCTGTCTGCCACCGGCTCGAGAGTGCTAGATATCTCGACGCTGATCAAAGCCTCATCGGCACGGTTTCGTGCGGTCACCCAGCCGACGCAGCCGTCGACTTGAACTGTACTTGCATAGACATCATCTGCCACTAACTCGACACCTATTGTGGCTCTAGCGCCTAAAAACTCGGCGAGTGACTGCCAATCGAATGGCTTTAGGTACGGCAACGTGCCAGTCACCGCTTTGCGCACAAAGGTCCAAGGAGATTGTGAGCGTATGTCGAATTGACCGGATAGACGTCGCGACTTTGCGGTATGCACAACGAACCGCATAGCAATCTTAGGAGGATTGAAAGCATGACCATTTTTTCCGTCAGAGCTGCGCTTCTGCCGACGGCACTTCTTCTTTCTGCAGCGGCAGTGATACTGGCAGGATGCAAGGGCTCCGAAACGTCAGGTACGGGAACGGCCTCAGGTGGTGCGCCTGCCGCATCCGGCGGGCCGGCAGTCTTTGCGGCTAACGGCTGTGGAAACTGCCACAGCGTTGGTGGCGCCCCCGCCGGCGGAGGCGCAATGGGCGGGCCTGGAGGCGGGGGCGGCGGGATGCGCGGTCCCGGCGGCGGACCCGGCAGAGGCGGGGGCGGCAAAGGGCCGAGCCTCGCTTCCATTGGGGCGGATGCCTCCAAGACAGCGGATTGGCTCATCGCGCACATCAAGGACCCCAAGACGCACAATCCCAGTTCAGGCATGCCCGGCTTTGACGGCAAGATCAACGATGCCGATCTCAAGTCGCTCGCGGACTATCTAATCACTCTGAAGGGCTAGCCCCGAACCCGCACAAAGTCGATGAAGCCTCTCTCGATGTCGACCGATTCGAGACGAACCTGAAGGCGGTGGCCCACATCCAGGCCGCCGCCTGGGTTTGTCAGCATCCCCTCAGCAGGCGGGCTGAACACGCGCACCCAAGTGCCTCGCGAAGTGGCGCCTGTAACAAGACCATCAAACTTCTCCCCGATCCTATCCGCAAGGAGCGCGGCCGCGGCGGACTTCCTGAGGTGACGTTCGACCTTCTTCGCGCCGTCCTCTTGGTCAGTGCAGTGCTGCGCGAGGTCCCACAGTTCATCCTCTGAGTACGGCACAGGCTGTCCGGCGATTGCTGCCTTCAGAAGCCTCTGGGTGATCACATCGGGGTACCGTCTGTTCGGCGCAGTGGAGTGCGAATAGTCTCGCACTGCCAATCCAAAGTGCCCGATCGGCTCTCGCCCAGGCATGTTCACCACGTATTCGCCCGAACCCAGCATCTTCACCACCGCCAGCGACAGATCTGGAAACCGAAGAGGATCGGCCTTCTTTCGCTTCCTCAAGAAGACGTCGAGAGCGCGCGAGTCCGGTTCGCGCGGCAGAGATTCCTTGACCTCCTCTGCAATCTCTCGAATTCGCTCCCACCGCTCGGGCGTTCGCACTACGCGGCGCACAGTCGGAAAGCGCTTCTCGACAAGATAGCGTGCCGTGACGCCGTTCGAGGCAATCATCAGGTTCTCGATCAGCTCATGGGCGCGGTTCTTTTCCTCCACATGAAGGTCAACTACCTGCCCGTCTGTGACCTCTGCCTTCGGCTCGATGGTCTCGAGGGTTAGCGCGCCCTCCTCTTGCCTGCGCTCGCGCAGGCGCTGGGCCACACTATCCTGCAGCCGAACCTGGTCTGCCACTCCCTTTGCGGCTGCCATGGCCTGCGGCATATCGCCCGTTCCATCCAGCCAATCTCCGACGGCGCTATACGCTAGCTTTGCCTTGTTGTGAACGAGAGCTCTGTATATCTCCGGGCTGCCGACCTCGCCCTCGGCGTGGACAACATAGGAGATGACCACCGCCATTCGGTCCTCGGCCGGGTTCAGCGAGGTCAGGTCGGTCGAGAGCCGCTCTGGAAGCATTGGGAAGATGCCGCCCGCGGTGTAGACCGAGGTAGTGTTGGCATGCGCATGCAGGTCAACGGGGCTGCCCTTCTTCACCATCGCGTCCACATCAGCAATGGCCACCAGAACCCGAACCGTCTCGTTCCCCAGGTCCTCCGCCACGCTGAGCTGATCGAGGTCCCGGGAGTCATCGTTGTCGATAGAGCACCAATCGAGGTGGCGCAGGTCCTTTACATCGGACGTGGTCTCGCGTGCGGGTCCGGTAAGGCGGTCTACCTGGTCCATGACTCCTTGCGGGATGTCCGGCACCAGGCCCCGCTCCAGCATTACGCGGCGTGCAAGCTCGTGGAGATCGATGTGGCGTTGGCGCTGATGGCTCATTGCGTCGCAGTCCACCTCCGCAGGCTGGGTATGCCGGCAGTCATCCCATCAATTGCCGGCGGTGGCACGCCCATCTCGGCAAGCTTTCCCTTCACTCGCGCGACCATCTGGTCCACTGAGCAGTCCGACAGCACAAACGCTCCATCTTGGTAGCAGTGGCTGCAGTAATCTCCGGACTTCGAGCCATCCGCCTCCGTACCACCTCCCTGCTCGTCCCGCACCATCGGCATTCCGCAGCTCTGGCAGATTGGTCCCTCAGGTCTCATCTCGCTCACATGTCTCCTTATGTAGACAGATATGCGTACCTATTCCCTGCAGGATGCGATTTGTCCTTCTTGCGCGATCCCGGATTCTGGGACGCAGAAAGCAGCGCCCCTATTCGGTCGGCGTGAAGCCCATCACTATGTCGAACCTAGCGGCAAGTGCGCCTACCTTGGAGTCCTTGATGGGAATGAAGGGAACGATGAGCGCTGCCCTCTCCTTGGGATTTTGTATGCTGCGAAGAACGCCATCCTTGTCGTTGCCGGGATCGCCTTTAATGTAGCACTCTGTGGTCCACTTCTGCCTGCCCCTCAACTTCACCGCGACGTGAATGTGCGGCGTTCTACCGGAATAGGCAACTGGCTTAATGGTTCGGAACAGATACTCGCCAGTCGAGCCGGTACTGAAGCGGCCAAACCCTTGGAAGTTCGCGTCGCGCTTGGCGCGAATACTTCCTGTGTGGATGTAGACACCGTTGTTGTCGGCCTGCCAAATCTCAACGGTTGCGTCCCGAATTGGGCTGCCGTGCAGGTCGAGAACGCGCCCACTCAAATACGTGACGGAGCCCACGGCAGGCGTAATGCCGTCGTTGATCACCAGTAGGTCGTTGTCGGTATCCAATGGCAGCTTGTCCGGGTAGAACGGCCCCTCGGTTTGAGCTGGGGTCTTCATGAGGTCGTCTGCAAACGTGGCAACGCTTGCGCACATAAAGGCTCCGAACATCGCCTGGGTGAGTATCCGCCTTCGGCTGATTGTCACTGAGGCGGGCGGCTGGCTATGAGACGTGTCTGTCACTTTGATTCCTCCCTTTGGCGGATAGACATTCTCAGGCCAGACTCGTTGTAGGGTCGGCCTGTGTCAGTCGATCAGCTCTCTCTGCTAGACGAAAGGAAGTGAGAACAACCGCGAAATCTGTTGTGCCCAATGGCCTGCAGTGATGTGGCGCGCCAAGAAATATCGGCCCCAGCACCCAAGGCACGGCCACGTTGGACGCATTTGTCCAAAACATCCTTTTCTGTCCGGTGTGGCACGCGCGTCTCACGGATAGTGGACCACCAAGGTCGCCAGGGCAACGGATGACACTGAACGGCTCTCAATCCGAGACCGCCACTCGCTGCGACGGCGCAGACCACGAGCAGGACGCACCAACAGGCGCTCTACGCGGCTGGAGTAAATCCCATCACTATATCGAACTTAGCAACAAATGCGCCTACCTTGGAGTCCTTGATGGGAATGAAAGGAACGATGAGCGCCGCACGGTCCTTTGGGTTTGTTATCCCTTTGAGCACGCCGTCCTTCTCGTTACCTGGATCGCCCTTAATGTAGCACTGGGTTGTCCACTTCTCGCGCCCCTTCATCTTCACGGCGTAGTGGATATGCGGTGTTCTGCCCGGGTATGGGACTGGCTTCACCGTTCGGAACAGGTATTCGCCGGTGGAGCCCGTGACGAATCGACCAAAGCCCTGGAAGTTTGCATCGCGCTTTGCGTGCTTGTCCGCGGTGTGCAAATAGACGCCGTTGCCGTCCACCTGCCAGATCTCCACGGTTGCGCCGCGAATTGGGTCGCCATGCGAGTCGAGGATGCGACCGCTCAGGTAGGTCACCACTCCAACTCCGGGCGTTAGGCCATCGTTAATCACGACAAGGTCGTTGTCGGTATCCAGTGGCAGCTTGTCCGGGTAGAACGGCCCTTCGGTTTGCGTTGGGGTCTTCGTGAGATCATCCGCAAACGCGGCAGCGCTCGCACAGAGGAACAGTCCAGACGCAAGCTGAGTGAGCGCCCGGCGGCGGCTGATTGCGTTCGGAGCAGGACTCAGGTCCGTAGTACGATTGGTCATTGCTGGTTCTCCCTCTGGCGACTGGGTTTGATACCGTCAGGATAGCGGCTGATGCAGCGCGTGTCAAGAACCATTAGCTGGTCGAACGACCTTAACAAGTCTCCCCGCAAGATTAGCCTCCCTCCTGATCGCCTCATGTACGCGCCGCGCGAGCGGTTCTATGGTTCAGGTCAAGCGTACAGGTAACGATGCCGCAGTGTTCGGGCTGTAGTTGATGCAGGCGGTGGAAGTGGCGACGATTCATGGAAATCAACACCCGATGATGCTCCATGGCAAACCGAAGGACCTCGTCGTCGGGGACTGCGCGCCCGGAGTTTCCCGCTTCATGGCTCGTCAACACATCGTGACCAAGGTCGTGAAGCCTCGCGACGACTTGTGTGGGAAAGTTCTCGTTGGCGTACAGTTGGGCCAACCCTAAGTCTCCTCATTCGCCAATATCTGCTCGTCGATTTCGCCTTTGTGTGTACGCGAATAGTCCCAGGCGGACACAAGGTCCTCTGCCCGCAGGCTAGGATAGCTGGACAGAATGTTTGCATCCGTGGCGCCCATCCTCCTAGCGTTCTCCAGCAGCCACACTGGAATTCTCGTGCGCACGATGCACGGTTCACCACCGCAAACTCCTGACGTCGATTCGATGCCCGGAAAGGCATCACCGATATCTCTCGCCATCCATTGTATCAACAATGCTTTCTCGGCGGATGAACGCGGCAGTACGTAGGTTTTATAGACATCCTCAATACGTTGGACTTGCATAAATGCCTACCTCTACTGATTGTGCTTGTGTGTTGGTGCGACGCACGCTGCTGTGTGCTTGGAGCGGCGAACACACTCGATTGTATCACAGCGGCCACCATTTCGTCTCGTCGGCGCCAAGACCAGATTGTTACCCTTTCTTCACTCACGAACCTCCTCGCGCGCTTCAATCACCACAAGCTCGAAGTCGCCAGTAGTGAACCGGTAGCACGCAAGTGTGTGGGGGATAATGGTACGTACGCACGGTCTAGCGTGTAGCCGGGTTGGTGACTGAAGCATCGCCCTCCAGCACGGCGGTTTGGATACCGGTGACTGCTGGACGACATGTCTAGGCGATATCGCAAAGCAGGCGACGAGAGCGCCCTGCCCGCAAGAATTGTCCAGACTCCCAGGGTGACGGACAGGCTCGACGCCGGCGAAGATTAAGAAGTCCTAATCTCGGGTTAATGCGGACTTAAGCCTAGCGCCCTACAATGAACATCTGAATGCTCTCATTCTAAGGAGATCCGTTATGCATAGCCGCACTGGCCGAAACGCTTTCACGCTGATCGAACTGCTTGTCGTTATAGCTATTATCGCTATACTCGCTGCAATCCTGTTTCCGGTTTTCGCCCAAGCCAGGGAGAAAGCTCGCCAGACGACCTGCCTATCAAACAATAAGCAGATCGGCCTCGGCATCCTGATGTATGCCAATGACTACGACGAGATGCTCCCCTACGGCGCGTCCAATGCTCTTGTCCCAACGGTCACGTGGTACGACCTTGTCGAGCCTTACGTGAAGGTAGGCGCAAAGGGGTTCGGAAACCCGGCATCCGGCGGCAGCCCTCGGACCTTCTATATGTGTCCCAGCTTTGGAAACAATCAAGTTCCCACCGTGCCGGGTGACCCATTGCCGGTTGCCCTGCCTGCAACATCAATCACTTCGGCGATGAGCTATTCCGCAAACGGCAACCTGATTCCGATGTACAACAAGAACCTGAACGCCTGGTTCCCGGCGCCAAACATTGGGTCCTTGCCCATCATGGAATCGCCGGCAAGTCTCGTGTTCACTGCTCATTCACAGGGCACGCGGCCTTCGATAGGTGGGGATGACTGGACCTCCGGATGCACGGGCCTGGAGGCCGGAGTGCCGGCAGGAGCACCAGTTGCGCAGGGCGGCGCTCAGGTCTATTGCGCGGCACGCTTCAAGCACAACGGCGGATCGGTCTACCTGCTGGCAGACGGACATGCAAAGTGGTACAAAGGCCCTGCTTCATGGCGAACGGCAAGCACCAGCAACGTGGCCTACCGCAAGTCCCTTGCTCCGAACGCGGCAGTGTGGTTCCGAGAGGACTAGAGGATGAAACTGGTTCACATGTCGGCGATGGCTGCGGCGCTCTGCGCTGCCGCCATCGTCACCGCATCCGCGCAATCGGACATACGAACAATCTCGACCGGGAAGTCGGTGGAGATATCCAAGAACCTCGGGTTCGAGGTTCCCACGGTGTTCGTCTTCTACAAGCCCGCAAGCACCCTTGAGGCGGACTTCGTCGCGCAACTCCAAAAGGGCGCTCCTCCGAAGGCTGCTGTTCGGCTCATTCAGCTCACGACAGGCCAGGAGCCTATTGCCGGCCAGTACGAGATACTCAAGACTCCTACAGCGATCGTGATGGATCGCCGTGGGCGGATTACGGGCCGAAGCTCAGATGCGGCGGAGATTGGCGGCTACTTGCAGGCGGCCGTCCGCGTCATGCGCATCGACTGGGCCGAGGAAGGCACTGCACTGTATGACGCAGCAGACCTAGCAGCAGGCGGCAAGGGCCTCAGGCCTGGCATCATGCGCACAATGAGTCTTCAGCCCGCCTGGCTGAAGGACTTTTTCTCCATGACGCGCAAGGCTCACTTCACAGACAGCGCGCTCACTCGCAAGACCAAAGAGATGATAGCCACCTACGTATCCGGGCTCAACAAGTGTAAATTCTGAGTGTCCGCACATGCCTCCAACCTGCAGTTGCAGGGGGTTACCGAAGATGATGTGGACCACATCGCACTTGCCAAGCTGGACAGTTCGTCGCTAAGCCCAAAGGACCGCGCGCTGCTCGAGTTCGTTCGGATACTCACGCTCGCTCCTGCCAAGACACGAGACGAGGGCGTAGAGGGACTCCGCACAGTGGGCTGGACCGACCCGGAGATATTCGAGACAGCATTCATTACCTCCCTGTTCGCGTTCTTGAACCGGATGGCGGATGCCTACGGCCTGGATTACAACATGAACCGGTGGATTCCGCCGGAGATGCGGGCAAGCAGCTCGCAACCGGTTAAGTCCGCACCAAGGTCGGTTACGGTCCCAAAGTAGGACAAAACGTGGACAGAGTTCGTTGGAGGCAGGCGCCACGCAAGGCGCCTGCTTCTGCGTTACCTCACGCACGCAGGGAACGGGACCCTACTCATGGAAGTTCTCTGATGTGAGATATTCCTCGGCTCAGAGGCAGGATCACTGAGCTGACCAGGTTAGGAGCAAACCATGCGAATCAAACCAATTGTCGGTGCAGGCGTTTCTATCGGCGTTCTCTGCGCGGGAGCCGTCCTAGCGGCGGACTGGCCCCAGTGGCGCGGACCGGACCGAACCGGCCTTTCCAAGGAGACCGGACTCCTAAAGGAGTGGCCGGCAGCGGGTCCCAAGCTGCTCTGGCAGGCTAAGGACATCGGGTACGGCTATTCCACACCGGCAGTAGTAGGAAATAGGCTCTACTTGATGAGCAACAAGGGCCTCGCTGATGAGTACGTCCAGTGCCTCAATGCCACAAACGGAAAGCCCGTCTGGACCGTGACCGTAGGCAAAGTGGGCCTGCCGGACCAGCAGCCAAACTACCCCGCAGCGCGCTCAACTCCCACGGTGGATGGTAATGTGCTCTATGCTCTCGGCTCCGCAGGCGACCTCGTGTGCCTCGAAACTTCCACTGGAAAGCTGCGCTGGCGCAAGAGCCTGGTGACCGACTTCGGCGGGAAGCCTGGAATATGGGCCTACTCGGAGTCGCCGCTCATTGATGGCAACACGCTCGTATGCACGCCGGGCGGCGCTGAAGCGACAATGGTCGCTCTCAACAAGAAAAATGGCAACGTGATTTGGAAATCCGCGGTTCCTGAAGCAGGCGACGCATCCTACGCGTCGGTCACCGTGGCGGTGATTGCCGGCGTTCGGCAATACGTCCAGTTTGTTCAAAAGGGAGTGATCGGGGTTGAGGCATCCACAGGAAAGTTCCTATGGAGGTACACGCAGACCGCACACGTTCAGTATGGCGGCAACATTGCCACTCCAGTGATATATGGCGACTATGTCTATAGCGGCTCGGGCCTCGTTGGCGGCGGCCTGGCCCTGGTGAAGTCGAGCGGGGGCACGCAGACCACGGAGTCGGTCTACTTCTCCAAGAAGCTGCCGACTGCTATCGGCGGAGCGGTGCGCATTGGCGACTATCTCTATGGCACCACAAGTCAAGCGCTCATTTGTGTTGAATTCAAGACTGGTGCGCTGAAGTGGGAAGAGCGATGCGTTGGACCCGCGTCCGTCTGTTTCGCCGACGGGAGGCTATACGTCCATGGGGAGAATGGAGACCTTGCACTCGTAGAGGCTACTCCAGACGCCTACCGGGAGAAGGGCCGCGTCACCCCGCCGAGCCCACCGGATCGTGGCCAATCTAAGGCGTGGGCCTACCCCGTAGTAGCCAACGGCAAGCTCTATATCCGCGACCTCGGCACGCTTTGGTGCTACGACGTGAAGGCGCCGTCCTAGGCTGACGGTGCCGTCGCTCCAGCGCTTTAGCGACGATACATGCCGTTCTTGCGCTCCACGAATCGCAGGTCCACGAGGTACCGCCGAAGAGTGCAGTGGTCTGTCGGGTAGATGAGCTTCAGCATCGCGTCCACTTCGCGCTCGGTGTAGTCAACCCCGGGCGCAAAGCGGCGCGATATCTCCTCGATCACGAAGTACTGTTTCTTGAACTTCGTCGGCCATTGAAGCAGCACGCCATCAGGCATATACTTCTGCAGGGCGGCAGTTCGGAAGTCGAGCTTCGGCACACTCACCTCGCTTCTCCATAGGCTGACTGATAGTGACTTGAATCCTTGCGCATGCGGCAAATCCTCGCTATACTGTCCTCGGCAACCTTTCTGCATTTTGCCACATTGCGCACCGATTACGGTTTCTGAATCGGTTTGGGAGACCGCCTGCATATGACTGAGCCATGGAGACTTACCCTCCTGGGCGACCTCCGAGCCGAATGCGGAGACCAGGTGATTACCCGTTTCAGCTCGCAGAAGGCAGCGTCGCTGCTGGCCTATCTTGCGTACCACGGCGGTCACGCTCACACCCGAGATATCCTTGTAGAGAAGTTCTGGCCGGACGTCGAACCGGAGTCTGGTCGCAACAACCTGAGCACCGCACTGTGGTCGCTGCGAAAGCTCCTTGAACCGAAGTCCATTGAGGCGCCGGGCCTGTTCGTGGCCGACCGATTCACAATCTCGGTGAATCGGGACGCCATCACTACCGACGTTGCCGAGTTCGAGCGGCACATCCACGCTGCCGATATCGAAGCGGTCGACTCTCAGAAGATCTCGCACTATAAGAAGGCACTCGATCTCTATCGCCAGCCACTCTTAACGGGCCTCTACGATGACTGGATTGAAGCAGAACGATCGCGCCTTGACATCCGTTTCGCCCATGCGGCGCGCACGCTCATCAAACTCCATTCCGAACGCGGATCGCTAACCGATGCGTTGGGGATTGCGGATCACCTAGTGACTGTGGCGCCTCTGAACGAGGAAGCCCATCTTGCATTGATGAAGCTCCTCGTCGCGTCAGGACGCCCGGCCGATGCGCTTCGCCGCTTCAGCAATCTTGAGCGCACACTGCAAGACGAGCTCCAGACAGCGCCATCCGAGGAGATTGAGCGCTTTGCTGCATCGCTGCGCAGGCAGGCGACGCCCACCCAGGCAAACCAGAAGACCGGTCCCGTTCGAGAAGATGACCTGGACACACGCTCGGGCCTTGCAGGCCCCGCAGCGGAGGAACCTGCCCTGCGGACGATGGATCGTCCAAGATCCCATCGCCGCCTCGTGCTCGCCTGCAGCGGCGCTCTGGCCCTGTTCTGCGTGGTGCAATTCGCGCCGGCAGTGAACACCGGCACGAAAATTTCGCGGGCGTCGTCGCTGCCGCCCGGTGCCGGCGAGCCGGTGACCTCCGCGCCAGGAGGACCGGTCGAGCTGCGGCCCGGTGGTTCCAAAATTGGGCCTACGCTCTCCGCCACGACCCCGCGATTGAGCGTGCCGCCCATATCGGCGCCACAGGGACCGCAGCGTCCGAAGGTCGAAGGCAAGGAGCTCTGGGTGCGAACCTACGAGAACCGCGCTGATGAGTTCGACACCGAGGCCACCGGCATGATAAGCGACTCTCAGGGCAGCGTGTATGTCTGCGGATTCGTGCAGACCAAGACGAACGACACGGACTTCCTCACGTTCAAGTTCTCTGCGGATGGGAAGCTCCGTTGGACCAAGCGTTACAACGGTCCGGCGAACGACTGCGACCGTGCCCGGAGCATCGCAGTATGCCCGAATGGAGGAGTCGTGGTTACCGGCGACTCGTATGGCGGCAACCGCGAGGACGGCAAGACACAATGGGACTTCGCAACGGTAAAGTACGATGCGGATGGGCACGAGGAGTGGGTCCAGAGATTCAACGGTCCGCCGCACAATGACGACTTCCCGCTTGGTGTGGGCACAGATAGTGCCGGAAATGCCTATGTGGGGGGTACGTCGCAGCTGCCGGACAAATCGACCACGTTCGTCACTGTGAAGTACGACCTGAATGGCCAGCAGCTCTGGGCGCAGCCCGAATCGGCGAATGCAAGCGGAGCTGGGCCAACGGTAGGCTTGCTGCGCGCATTCTACGTGGGGCCACGTGGCGACACGTACAGAACTTGCGAAGCCGAGATCACCGATGGGTTCGGCAAACGAGACCTGGATTTCGTCACATCCCGCCACGATCGCAACGGCAACCTCTTGTGGCAGCGCCGATATTCCGGCGATGCAAACGGACCGGACAAGGCATATCGGATTGCCGTTGACCCAGAGGGCAGCGTCTATGTGGCTGGAGTGAGCTTTCTGGGCGCCGACTCCGGCGGCAGAACCGGAGAGCATATCCTGGTGGTGAAGTACGACCGCAACGGCACGGAGCTCTGGACGACACCCTATCGAGACAGGAGCAGCCCAGGCGTGCCGGACGGATTGGCAATCTCGGAAGACGGCGGTGTATTCGTTTCCGCGCACGTGGGCGATCCAGACAGAACCTCGGTGCTGGTGAAGTTACGGGCTGACGGAGCGATTGAATGGGCCAAGCGCTTCACCGAGTGGAAGCATCCGGCGGAGCGAATGCAGGGCGTTGCCGCTGGCTCCGGCGGAGTGTACACGGTGTGTCGCACATTCGACAAGCACGTTGAATCCGCAATAACTGGCGGCGAATACATTACCGCGAGGATCGAGGCGAACGGTCGCCGTACATGGACCCGAGGCATCAAGAGAGTGCTGAAGACGAACGCGAACTGCTCGAGTGTCCACATCGATTCCGCTGGCAACGTCTTCACGTTTGGGCAGGTGTATGGCACGCACCCTCAAGTTATTGTGGCGAAGTACAGTCCCTGACGAGCATGAAGGCGGATATGGAGCCAGACCCAGCCCCGTTCAATCCTCTACGCCGCCGGAATGTGACTGGCGCTCCAGGCCGCAACTTGGTCCTTGATGGCCTGAATGCTGGCGCTACCCACGTCCCCGTTCCCGAAGCGCTGCCAGTAATTCACCACGGTCATCCCTGCCAACGCCCCGCTATTGCTGCGTAAAGCAGTGAATCCCTCTGGTGTCTCCTCGCCAAACACAGACTCGCCAAGGGTGGCTCGGGCGCGCAGATAGAGAACATCGTTGTCTAGGTCGAGATGAAACCACATTGAACCGCCCAGGATTCCTTGGAGAGTGTCTACCTCTACACCGATGGCCATTCTCTATGGTCTCCTGTTTCCTTCTTCGCGAGGTGCGCTGTCAACACAATTCCCTTGCGAATATTCGCCTTGACTGCCACAAGCAGATATGGCGACGGTCCCTCTCCGTAGTAGATGCGAACATCGGCGTCAGAGCTGCTCACCCAGATCGAGCGTGGCGAGGTGATCGCCCGCTCAACGAACTCCTTGCCGCCATCCATGTCTGGATGCGCCGCGAGGATGTGCCTCGTCCAGGTGTGATCGGCGAGCACACACTCGGCCAAGCGGGTCGGCGAGAACTGAGTCTGCCATGTTGGTGCGATTGTACCATAGGTACTGTGGAGTATGGCGGGGCTCCTGCCCCATGTCGGCTTCTCGATCCCTGTGCGACCATCGACCTCCCGACGGCCCGTAGGGTGCAGGCACCGTCCCGCGCCGTGCCGTTGCCCTTCTCTGCGCCTCTGCGTCTCCGCGCGAGAGTGCCCTTGCCCTCCTCCGCGGCCCTCTGCGTTTCCGCGCGAGAGTGCCTTTGCCCTCCTCCGCGGCCCTCTGCGCCCTCCGCAGTGAGAGTGCCCTTGCCCTTCTCCGCGGCCCTCTGCGCCCTCCGCAGTGAGAATGCCCTTGACCTTCTTCGCTACTTCGCGTCTTCGCGTGAGGCCGCACTTGCCTTCGCCGTTCCCTGCCAACTGCAATCCGCCTCCCGCCCACCACCGTCTCCGGACTCCCTCCACCAACCCAGATTCCCAGAAATGGGGCAAATTTGGACCCGAACCGCCCGATCCCAGAAAAACTTATCGACATCTTTGCCGCCTATACCATTTTTGGGAGTTCTTAGGGAGTTCTTTGAGAGTGGCCTGATACGATGGAGGGGTTGGAACACCACTCTTTGCCCGAGGAGACAGACATCTCATGAAGCGAACTAGTCCGGTCCGCGCGTTCAAGCACTTCTGCATTGGCATTCTCGCGGCGTATGCCGTAATGTTCTGCGATTCTGCATCAGCTCAGCAGTTGATATTCTTCGACAATTTCAACATCCTGGGCTCTAGCCACGACATCAACTACCAATACAACCTGGGTAGGCAGAGCGGGCTCCTGGGCCCACTTTTGTATTCCGAACTAGCCGGCACGAAGGCAGGCGGAACAAATGATGCGTGGTCACAGCTTGGCAACCCAAACGCGCCGGGTTCACTCTTCCTGAGTCCGGGCAACTTAACTTACATCTGGTTCTCTCCCAACCACAACTTCAAGGAGGCTCGCAACTTCACGATAGAACTTGATATTGACCCGCTCCTGGACTCCTCGCCCGAGCGCCAAGTCGATTCCTGGGTGGGAGTGGTCTTCGGAGCTAGTCGACAGGCGACCTTTCTCATCCCGGGATCCCCGCCGATGGGAGCAGGTGGCATAGGAATAAACCTGCGACAATATGCCTACGATTTCACCGCGATGGAAATCTTCAGCGATGACCAGCGTGTGCATGTAATAAACTCCCTGCCAACCCATCCCGGTCCGTACCATCTGCGCATTGACGTCGATGTAGCAGCATACGACGGCAGCTCTGTCGACTTTCAGGTTACCCTCGACCATGTCTACTCGTGGGCTTTTACTCGGCCCCAGGGCTTTACGGACAACTTCATCACGTTGTCGGGTTATGCTGGCGCCGACGTTGTGGACGGGGTTCACCACTCAATCGACAACTTCAGCCTTACGGGTACGTTTGTACCGGTACCGCCCACATGTCAATCCGACGTATACCATGTTGATGAAGACAGCGAACTAACTGTTGCTGCTCAGGACGGCACACTCGCGAACGACTCTAGTTTTGGACCGATAACTGCGGCGCTGGTTAGTCCTCCCTCAAGCGGCACGCTCGTATTCAATGCGGACGGCTCCTTCAACTACCTGCCGACCGCGAACTTCAATGGAGTAGACCAGTTCACATACGAAGCCACGAACACAGTTGGCACGACCGGCCCGGTCACGGTCAACCTTACCGTCAATTCCGTTAACGACCTGCCGACTGCTGACGACAAGAGCGTGATTGTCGATGAAGACTCGTCGATGGGGATCACTCTGTCAGGTACAGATGACGATGGTTCTGAACTCACTTATGTCCGAGGAACACCCAGTCATGGAACACTCACCGGAACGGGCGCCAGCCTGACCTACACTCCCTTCCCGAACTATAACGGGCCCGACAGCTTCACATACGTGACGAACGACCTCACGGCGGACAGCGCACCCGCGACCGTCAGCATCACGGTCAGCTCGGTATCGGACTTGCCGGTCGCAAACTCAGACACATCCGAAACTCGCGACAACCTCGCGGTCAGTATCCCAGTGCTGGCGAACGACACCGACGGCGACGGCGACACCCTCACCATCGCATCTGTCACCTCGCCCTCGAAGGGCACAGCAACGGTCAGCGGCGGCAGCGTCACCTACACGCCGAACCCCTACTCGGGCGGACCCGACACGTTCTCTTACACCGTGCGGGACGCCACCGGCAACACCTCCACTACCACGGTGACGGTGAACGTCTACGCCGTCACCGTCACGGGCCGACTGAGCATCAGTCAGGGCAAGATCACGCTGAACAAGAAGACGGGCCGCTACGAGCAGAAGGTAAGCGTTACCAACCTTACTGGGGCGCCCATTGGCGGGCCGATGTGCTTCGTAATGGAGAACTTTACTCTAGGAGTGGTTCCGTACATTAGCAACGGGTCCACAATCAAAATGTCTCCTGCGGGCAGCCCGTACGTTAACCTCTTCATAGGTCAAGACAATATCCTGAGCCCAAACGAGTCCTCAAGGGCCACCCTGATCGAGTTCTATCCGGCGGGAGTAGCCAACTTCACCTACACATTTAGGGTGCTGGCAGGGGAAGGCAGCCGATAGCCGAAAAACCGGTCGTCCGCCCACCGCGCAGCCTGCCGGTGGGCGGACGACAACAACAGCCAAAGGAGGGCCAATTACGGAGCCGACTTGTCCGAGACCGTCCGAGTACCGCGCATATGCGCGAATTCTGTCGTCGAAATTTCAATACAAGGAGACTATCACAATGAATCGAATCACCTTCTGGGCCGCCCTTGCCGGCATCCTGGCTATGGCGCGAATGCCCACGACCTGCTCTGCTCAAGTTACCACCGACCTGTGGGATGTGAGTCAAGGATCCGTGGTAATCGCAAACAGCGCTGTCATCGACTTTGGCCCCGCCTATCGCTCGTCGATCAACGACATGTTTGGCGCGCGAGATGCCAACGTCGAGGCGGGCAACACTATTTTCAAAGACAATCGCCTGACTGGGTTCACGCACTTCGTTCAGTGGCAAACGCCCACACCAATTGCGCTGGACAGCTTCAAGCTGTACGCCACGCACGACTTCCCGCTGCCGGCTGATGCAAACCTGCGCGGCTTCAGTACCTTCAACCTGTTTGCCAAGAATATCGTGACTAACGCATTCGAGCTCGTCTACACGAACAGCCCGACAAATCCATACACGTTCATCGGTCCCGGCTTCCTGCTCATAGACACCGCAGTTTCCACAACTGTGGCTCAGACATTTCGGGCTGAGTTCGTGCAGTTTGGTGACAATTCCTCATCCGCCGGGGGCCCCCGCGTGCTGGAACTGGACGGATTTGGGACGCAGGTAGTGCCCGAGCCCGGCTCTCTCGCACTGCTCACGGGCCTCGGCCTCTCGAGCCTCATCCTGGTTCGCCGCTCGCGCCGCCGAAAGCAGTAGTCGTTTCGACAGAGATTGCGGAGATCACAAGCCCGGCGAGGTCCCACACCTTGTCGGGCTTGTTCATTTGGGCACAGACGCAACGCATTGTGACCAACCGGCACAACGGCAGGTGACCAGTAGGTCAACGGAAGGGGACGGTGCCCCAGCCCTAAATTGACGTTACGGTTTATGCGCGGTGGCTGCTATTGCGTCGACCCGTAGGGTGCAGGCTCCGTCCTGCGCCGTGTCCGTGACCTTCTCCGCGATCCTCTGAGCCCTCTGCGGTGAGAATTCCCTTGACCTTCTCCGCGACTCCGCGTGAACCTGCCCTTGCCTCTGCCCTCCCGTCCTTCCACTCGCTCCCCAAACCCAGATTCGCCCCCAGCGGCCCAGAAACTTCCAAAATGGCCCCAAAATGCCCAATTCCAGAAAAAACTTATCGACATCTTTGCCACCTGACCTATTTTTGGGAGTTCTTAGGGAGTTCTTAGGGAGTCGCCTGATAGGATGGAGCCACAACGGTACCGACCAGGCGCGCTTTGCTGCGATAGACAGATGTGGACTGTGCAGCCGAGGGTATCAAGGACACAGCTCCAGCCTGACGCTGAGTGGCAATGCTAACGGGTGGTTGCCATCCGAGTGAGATGGTCGGCTTCCTCCGCGAACGGCGCGACGGCCGCTGTTTGCATGGTGATAGATTGGGGACAACAAGATGAACTCAGCGCTAAACAAGGCAACTCGCGTGTTGCTGATGGTCTATACGCTGCTGATAATGGTCTCCGCGCGAGCGGACACAACGCCTTCCGCCGGCATGGTCGGCCACCAAGCCGCGGCAGAGTCGCACATCCTCGGCCGATGAGACAGGCCGAAAACCAACAGAGGGAAGGAGCCTTACAATGAAACAGATGTCACGTCGTATTGGCGCGCTGCTGGCAGCGGCCGTCTGCATGGGGAGCCTGGTGGGCTGCAACACGGTGGAGGGAGGTGGTTGGATACTCTCGGCCACGGGCGTGGGCAAGGCAACGTTCGGATTCTGGCTCCGCTGTGAGGAGCCCACGGTTACTGGAGAGATGCAGTACAACGACCATGAGGCCGGAGTCAAGGCGCACTGCATACCAACTTCGTCCGGGCTTACTATCGGTGGCGGCTCGCTTTGCGGTGGCAACAGCGGCAATGGCCTCTACTTTGGCAACTACACCCCGCAGCCCCCGAAGGACAAGGACGGCAACCTGCGGCCAGGCGGCCGGTTCCGCGTGGACATTCACGATGGCGGCGAGCCCGGTGCTGACTCCGGCGACACGTTCGCGATCCGCTTCTTTGGCGGAGTCTATGATGGCTATTCCAACAACCGCCGCCTGCTAGGAGGCAACGTTCAGCGCGTTGATTAGGTTCCGGATGTGAGGAGCCTTTCATCGTGGATGCCCCCGGCTCCGCGCACACACAAGCCCGGCAAGTCCTCCGACTTGTCGGGCTTGTTCCGTTGGGCGCTGCCACAACGCAATCACGACTAAGCGGCACCGGCAGGGGACGGAGCCCCTGCCCTACATTGGCGTTTCGGTTTGTGTGCGATGTTTGCCATCGCGATGGCCCGTAGGGTGCAGGCACCGTCCTGCGCCGTTCTTACCCCGCATCGGCGTGATGCCTTCCACTGTTCCATATTCAGGCTCCGCCTCATGACTCGATGCAGCTATCGGATATCGTGCATCGTTCAGACAGCAGGTGAAGGAATTTTCGCACCCTCGGGCGAACAGATGACCACCTTTCTTACTAGCCTCAATGCACATCAAGGTGGCGCCAAGCGAGATGTCTTCTCACGGAGAACCGGTGTCCGGACAAGTGAATACCGAGGTTCGAGCGGACCGAGCGATGCGTCGCGCCGACCGGCTGGTAGAGCGCGGCAAGCTTCGCGAGGCCATCTCGACGCTTCAGTCGGCCCTGCGCTTCGGCGCGGACCCCTGCACCTGCCACCTGCGCCTCGCCAAGGTCTATCAGACGCGTCGGCAGTGGCCCGAAGCGCTGAGCGCGGCAGAAATGGCCATTTCGGCGGACCCTGCTCGCCTGGCGGCGCGTGAGGCGCTCATCACTCTCTGCCTGGACTCCCGGGATTACAATCAGGCCATCGCGGCGAGCCACGCCGTGCTCCGGATGTCTCCCAGGCACATCGGCGCGAGAGACGCAATTGGCGCGGCATACGTCGGTCTCGGGGATCTCCCGGCGGCCATGCGAATGGTGAACGATCTTATTCGACTCGATCCATCGGACGCTGCGCACCGCCTGAAGAAAGCCCTCCTCTGCCAGCACCAGAACGAGTTCGAGCTCAGCGTTGAGGAATACGAGCGCGTCATCGAGATGGCGCCGGACACAGAGACCGCAGAGACGGCGAGGCAGCAGCTTGACCAGATTGACGGCTGCCAAATTCAGAGCATCTTCGCGCTCAGCGCCGAGGACCCCCTCTTCAGAACGAAGATTCTTCACGATGTGAACCAGGCGCTGCGCGAGCGCGGCTTCCACCTGAGTGAGCTTGGCCGATTGCGCCTGCTGGAAGTGTGCCACAGCGAGTGGGAGGAAGCTGACCTCGATTGGAGCCCGAAGCGATACCACTAAACCGGCTCGCCAAGACCATGGCTCTCCTCAAGGAGGCCCGAGCGGGCCAGAGAACGCTCGTGATGGGAGTGCTGAACGTAACGCCCGACTCATTCTCGGATGGAGGGCGTTTTTGTGTGCCTGAGCTCGCGCTGGAGCATGCCATTCAGATGGTTCAGGATGGCGCGGACATCATCGACATCGGAGGCGAAAGCACCCGGCCCGGCGCCGAACCGCAGTCCGAGGCTGCCGAGTCCGCCAGAGTGCTGCCAATCATCGAGCAGTTGTCGCAGGCGGTGGATGTACCCATCTCGATCGACACCACAAAGGCAAGAGTGGCCGAGCTTGCCATCGCTGCCGGCGCAACGATGATCAACGATATCAGCGCGATGACCTTCGATGCCGACATGTCGCGTGTCGCAGCAGAGTCCGGCGCGCCGATCTGCCTCATGCACATCCAGGGCACTCCCCGAAGCATGCAGCACAATCCCACCTATTGCGACGTGGTGACCGATGTGCGCGGCTGGCTTGCCCTCCAATGCGAGCGTGCGTTGGCCGCAGGTATCTCCCCCAGACAGATTGTGGTTGACCCAGGGTTCGGCTTCGGCAAGTCTGTGGAGCACAACTTGGAGCTCATTCGCCGTCTTCGCGAAATCGCCGCCCTGGGATACCCGGTTTTGGTGGGTCCCAGCCGCAAGAGCACCATCGGATCGGTTCTGGGAGGGCTTCCTCCCGAGGAGCGGATCGAGGGAACCGCCGCTCTCGTGGCCCTCGCCATTGCGAACGGCGCCTCCATCGTGCGCGTTCACGATGTCCGTGAGATGTCACGCGCCGCCCGCATGACGGACGCGGTTGTGCATGGGTATCGCAGTCCATAGGGACGCTGCTTGCTGCGTCCGGCTATCGGATTATGCGCGTCTGGGCATAATAGAGAATATGGCGCTGCTGCACGGCTGTGCGCCAAGGAGTGTCTATGCTGCCCTACGAGACCCTTGCCGCGGAACTGCTCGACGACGTGCTGGCCAGCCGAACTACCGTCGAGGAGGCGCCCAGCGAGCCACCGCCGCTCCTCGCCCCAAAGGAGCCGGCTGCATTCGTCATCTTCGGCGCAAGCGGCGACCTCACCAAGCGTAAGCTCATCCCGGCGCTCTATAACCTCGCCTGCCAGAACCTTCTGCCGTCAGGATTCGCCGTGATCGGGTTCGCAGCCACTCCCATGGACGACGAGAGCTTCCGAACACAAATGCGCGAATGGGTGATGAACTCGCCGGAGGTGATTGCATTTCGGCAGGACATTTGGGAGCGGTTCGGTCCCCGACTCCACTATATCACAGCCGACTTCGAGTCTCCTTCCGGCTACGCCGAGCTGAAGGCGCGGCTTTCGGACATGGACGCGGACCACGGCTGCGAAGGCAACCGCCTCTTCTATTGCGCAACGCCGCCCAGCTTCTATGGGACCATCGTCCAGCGCCTCGGCTCCGAGGGACTTCAGAGACCACCCATAAGTACAAACGGCTGGGTTCGCATTATCATCGAGAAGCCGTTTGGCTACAACTTGGCGACCGCAATCTCTCTCAACGAAGAGATTCATAGGGTCTTCGAGGAGGAGCAGATATACCGAATCGACCACTACCTCGGCAAAGAGACTGTGCAGAATATCGTCGCGTTCAGGTTCGCCAACTCCATTATCGAGCCCATCTGGAACAGGCAGTATGTGGACCACGTGCAGATAACCGCGAGCGAGCAGCTTGGGGTGGAGCACCGGGCCAGCTACTATGAGGGCGCCGGTTGCCTGCGGGATATGTTCCAGAACCACCTCCTGCAACTCATGGCGCTGCTGGCGATGGACCCGCCTGTGAAGTACGACGGCCGGTCGGTGCGAGACCGCAAAGCCGATGTCCTACGAGCGATCGTCCCGCTGAATGCAGAGAATCTGGCCTCTGTGGCAGTTCGCGGACAGTATGGACCGG
>VFKD01000534.1 GCA_009885735.1 bacterium | reverse complement strand
GTCCGACGGTCTGGTCGATCTACTGCTTGGACATGGTGCCGATGTCAATCTGAAAGACTGTGGTGGGGCGACGCCCCTTATGTGGTATGCGTTGTTTAGCGGTCCCTTGGAGGGAGACAGCGGAAACAGCGTTGGGAAAACCCTTATCTCTGGCGGCGCACGGCTTGGCCTCCTGGAGGCGCTTCTGCTGGAGGATCATGAGACTGCGCTCGCCCGGGCGAAAGACGGTTCGGGAACGAGTGTTGTAGGCCCATTTGGGCAGACACCGCTGATGGTCGCTGCGGCAAACGGCTACGCGGATGCAGTACAGGTACTTCTTGCGAGATCGATTGACGTGAATAGGCGAGACGAGTTCGGGAGGACGGCGTTGCACTGCGCGGTCAATGCGTATGCGCAAGGACTTTCGCAGGCGGGCGGCCCGGATTCGAGCGGCGTGACGCCAGAGACTCGGTTTGCGGTCGTGAACGCTCTTATGAACCACGGCGCCGACCCAACGGTAACCTTCGTTCCCGGGAGTTTCGGTGACGTTGTAGACATAGGGTCACTGCGCCGCAAGGAGTCGGCGCTGGATTGGGCACGGCATTGGGAGCTCCGGGAAGTTGCTAGAGTGCTGCAGGTAGCAGAGGTTCGTTGGCGCTCAGCGACCAATCGGGAAACGCCGTGGTTCGACCATTGGGACGCGCGATAAGGTCAGTTCTTCGCGACCTTCTCGCAAAGCAAGCGCCCTTTCATGTGCGCCGCCGGACGGACAAGCTGCACGTACGGCTACCACAGGGCCGTGAGCTGTAATCTGCTCGTCACCTGCGTCTGCCCCAGCGACGGGTCGCCACCTGCATCCGACAAGACGATTACCGTCCGCCTACTCAAGTACAGACGGCTCTGTAGCCGGCGAAAGCGCCCGCCCAAGGAACGCCTCAAGGCACTCCATGTACGCATCCTGGTCCGCTTTGCCCAGAAGCATGTGATAGGAGTGCGCAAAGACGCGAATCTGGGCGTTTGGACCGGCAGCTTTCGCGATCATCTCCGCATCGTTCGGGCTCACAACGCGGTCTTTGCCGCCGTGAAGCACCAGCATCGGTCGCGGCCCGATGTTTTGCGCCTCCGCCATTGGCGAGACTTCGTGCGGGTCGATCTGCATCCACGGCCTGCCGAAATAGGTCATGGGGACGGCGAGCGCCTGCCAGAAGGGACCCAAAAAGAGCCTGCCGCGCTGGGCGATGGCCAGGTCGAGGCGAGCGTACGCGCCATGCGATATCACCGCTGATATTCTGTCGTCGCGAGCGGCGGTCATTATTGCTACTGCTCCGCCCATCGAGATCCCTAGAACGACAGTCGGCTGCGTTCCCTGTCCATCCAGAAAGTCGAGGGCGCCCAGAAGGTCGTTCGTCTCCAAGTGTCCCAGTGTGCTGCGCGCGCCTCCACTCTTGCCGCGCGCGCGGAAGTCGAAGAGCAGCAGGCTGTAGCCCAAGGGGTAGAGGCGGCGGGCCCACCAGAGCGTCTCGGTCCGGTCACCAAAGATGCCGTGGCAGAGCACAATTCGGGCCTTTGGAGAGGGATGCATGGCTTGCCAGCCTCTCAGCGTGATGCGGTCGCGAGACTGGAACTCAACCTCTTCTAGGGGCATCCCGATCTCGGAGGATGCGGGCCGCATGGGCCGCCTAAAGGAGTGGGTGGAGAAGTAGGCCATACCGAATGCGGACGTCAGGACGATCACTACTGCAATGATTGATCCTATGAAGCCGCCCACCGAATCGGCTAGGCTGCGGCGGCGGAGACTGGGCGCTGAGGCAGGAACACCGAGAATCGAGAACCCTCACCCGGCGCGCTCTCGCAAGTAATGCTGCCACCGTGCAGCTCCACAAGGTGCTTTGTGAGGTAGAGTCCAAGTCCCGTGCCGGGTATACGCTCAATGTCTGCCCGCTCGGCCCTCTCATAGCGGTTGAAGAGACGAGCCGCGTCCTCTGGGCAGAGACCTACTCCGTGGTCGGCTACTGTGATGCGCACTCCTCCACTTTCGGCTGAGGCAGCGAGCAGTATCTCGCCGCCCTGTGGTGAGTATTTGATAGCATTGCTGAGCAGGTTCGCCACCACCTGATGCACCTTGTCTTCGTCCGCCTCAATCTCTGGAAGGGTGT
>VFKD01000228.1 GCA_009885735.1 bacterium | reverse complement strand
GCACATGAGTTTGCGGGGCGCCTGCAGGTTGAGGCAGGAAACAGTCCTGCAGGGCAAGTCGCACTCGCCTATCGACTTGCCCTCGGACGGGGTCCCGCTGCAATTGAGTCCGGACGTGTCCTTCAATTCCTGAAGAGCCAGAGGGCGACTCGCCTCGGCACGTACGGAGAGGAAGCGTCGTCGCGGCTCGCTCTCATAGATTTCGCCCAGGTACTCTTTGGCCTGAATGAGTTTGTCTATGTGGACTAACCCTTGGAGCATTCATGAGGCCCACTGAACATTGCGGTCGTTATCAAAGCTTTTCGAACAGGCGGGAGTTCCTTCGAAAAGCGGGTGCGGGCTTTGGGACACTTGCTCTGTCAGACATCCTCGCGTCTCAGGAACTCCTGGCAGAGCCGCTTCAGCGCGACCGCAGAACGGACCCGCTTGCGCCGCGAAAGCCGCACTTTGCGCCAAAGGCGAAGTCCATTATCTGGCTCTTCATGGAAGGCGCGCCGAGCGGCGTGGACCTCTTCGACCCCAAGCCTGAGCTTACGAAGCGTCACGGACAGAAAATGGTCATCGATGTCTTCAACGGCAGCCCAGGTCCATTGATGCGCTCACCGTTCACTTTCAAGCAGTATGGCCAGAGCGGGGCGTGGGTTTGCGACCGCTACCCGAATGTCGCGAAACATGTGGATGACTTTGCGTTCATCAAGAGTCTCTATTCCGAGTCGAACGACCACGTTCCGGCGCTCTATCAGATCAACACTGGAATTCCACGCGCGGGTTTTCCCAGCGCGGGGTCATGGATCACCTACGGCCTCGGTTCGGAGAGCCGAAATCTGCCCGGCTACGTCGTGCTCGGCAACAGCCAAGGTGTGAAGGGCGGCCCAATAAACTGGAGCTCCGGCTTCCTTCCTGCTGCGCACCAGGGCACGCTGTTTCGGTCCAAAGGCGCTCCGCTGCTGAATCTCGCGCGGCCGGACCGAGTGACGCAAGAGGATCAGCGATCCCAGCTTGACTTGCTCAAAGATCTTAACGCAGAGCACCTGCGCAAGAATGCAAGCGAGGCCGACCTGCTAGCAAGAATACAGAGCTTCGAGTTGGCCTTCCGCATGCAGACAGAGGCGATGGGCTTGGTGGACCTCTCCACTGAGAGCGCCGCAACCCGAACGCTCTACGGCCTCGACAACGATGTCTCGCGAAACTTTGGGAGCAAGTGCCTTATGGCAAGGCGACTCGTGGAGCGGGGAGTTCGATTCATCCAGGTCTACAGCGATGGCGAATGGGACGCGCACAGCAACTTAACCAAGAACCACTCAGAACACTGTGCGGCAACGGACCAGCCTATCCACGGCCTGCTGACGGACATGAAGCAGCGCGGGCTTCTGGACGATACTCTGGTGATTTGGGGCGGGGAGTTTGGTCGGATGCCGGTCTCGCAGGGTGGAGATGGCCGTGACCACAATCCGCACGGGTTTCTCACCTGGATGACCGGCGCGGGAATTCGCGGCGGTACGAGCTACGGCGAGACGGACGAGGTTGGGTACAAAGCGACAGTCGACAGAGTGAGCGTGAACGATCTCCATGCGACGATGCTTCACCTGATGGGAATCGACCACACGAAGCTGACCTACTTTCACAACGGCAGAAGCTATCGCCTCACGGACGTGGCAGGGAGTGTGGTGAGAAAGATACTGGCATAGTCTGGTCGGCTGGTAACGCCAACACGGTTGTTTCGATCGGAACTCGTGGTCTGCCCAGTAGTCGGTCAGCTTGTTGCGGGTCTCCTGACCCATCATGCACTGCTGGATCCACTTTTCGCTGCGGCCATGCTTCTGCCAGGTTTCGCGGGCACGGTCAAGCGCGATAGCCGGATCACCCATCTCCTGCATTCGTTCGTAACCTACCTTGGCCAGCCAGAGCTTGATGGGTTCCGCCTTCGTGCTCGGTACGCTCTGAACGAGCCGGAGCAAGGTCTCAGCACTGGCCACGTCGGTGAGGTAGCTCTTGCCATCCGCAGCCGGCAACTTCAGTCGGTTACATTTTGTAACCGACTCGCTTCCTTCCTTACTGAGACGATTCTTAAGCACCTTCCAGTAGTTTCGAGCTGCCTGGTAATCCGGCTGTTGCGTCAGCACCTGAATTATGTCGACAACCGAGAAGAACCAGGTCTCGGCATCGTCGTCGTACGCACGACGAATCTCCGTCTCCTCAAACGCCACGGGCAGCAGTTTCATAGCGCCTCCTGCAAACTCATCAACCAAAGACCGCGAAAACACCCTTCACTACCCCACGATCTCCTGCACAACCCTGCCCGCCACGTCCGTGAGGCGCATGTTGCGGCCGCCGTTGAAGTAGGTCAGCTTCTCGTGGTCCATGCCCATCAGGTGCAGGGCGGTGGCATGCAGGTCGTGAACGTGTATCTTGTTGTCCACAGCCT
>VFKD01000248.1 GCA_009885735.1 bacterium | reverse complement strand
GGCGCGGACGGCAGGGTCGCGCTTACAACACTGCGGGGTGGAGTTCCGGGAGGCAAGGCGAAGACTGCGTACCTAATTCCCTGGGGAACCGACGGCGCAACTAGGCTGGCGGTCGCTCTCTTGGAAGAGGGATTTCGCCTGGTGGCCGCGCACGAGGCCATCACCGCTGGAGGCAAGGAGTGGCCCAAGGGCACCCTGGTGGCGCTTGTTGAACGAAACCCAGAGACACTGCACTCGCGCATTGACGTGCTCGCGAAGGCAAACAACGTGGAGGTGGTGTCGCTCGCCACTTCGTATAGTGCGGCGGCTCCGCGCGGCATCAACTCGCCGGATGCCATGCAGAGCCTTCGTGTTCCGCGCATCGCGGTTGCAGCGGGAGACAACATTGAGCACACCAGCTTCGGCTCTGTGTGGCACTTCCTGGAGCGGGAACTGGGAGTGAAGTTCACGCCTGTTCGCCTCAGCTCCATCGGTTCCGCGGACCTCAGTCGGTTCAATGTACTGATTATCCCGGACGGCTATGGCATCGGAGGCGTGCTGGGCAAGGCCGAGAAGCTAAAGGAGTGGGTTGGGCGCGGAAACGCGCTGATCGGCCTCGGCGCGGGAGGCACTTGGTTTGCAGGCAAAGAGGCTGGGATAAGCTCAGCAGTGCGCGTGGGCGGCGAAGAGGGCGACGACGACAAGCCGGACGCAAAGCCGACAGAGGAGAAACCGGAGACCAAACCTACGGAGGCGAAGCCAGAGGCCAAACCCGGTGAGGCGAAGTCCGACGAGAAGGCGCCCGCCGCTGAAAAGAAGAAGGCCACGAAGCCCTTGCCGCTCCCAGGGACCATCTTCCTTGCGAAGCTGGACCCCACGCATTTCCTTGCCTACGGCTACGGCGGCAGCGAGATCGCGGTCCCGGTGGCCGGCTCGACTTTCCTTAAGCCCTCCACCAAGGGCGCAAACGCGGTTACATTCGGCAAGGCGCTGTTGCGCCTTTCGGGATGGGCGTGGCCGGACAATACGGAGGAGCTGCTTGCGGAGACAGCCTACGTCATCGACGAGCCGCTGGGCCGCGGACACGCCATCCTCTTCCTGCATGACCCCACGTTTCGGTCGCTTTGGCCCGGCCTGCGGCGCATGCTGGTGAATGCGATACTGTTTGGTCCCTCGCGCAGCGCGACGTTTACCGAGGGTGAGGAGGGGAGGTAGCGAAGACTAGCCATTAGCATGACTGGTGCCACATCCGTGTCAGATGCGAATCCCGAGAACGACAGGTGAGAGTCACGGCTACTCCATGCCCATCGGACCGCAACCTGTAGGGGCTAAGCATCCGCGTATAAACCTACCGCCAGTGCTGTGATGTCGTATGCGGATGCTTCGCCCAGTATGTGCATCTCTTCGCCTTGGTCGTAGTCGTAATGCATGTTTGCCTTCACGCATCTCTTCTCGGGCGAAGCATCCGGTCCAGGGTGTGCAGCTTCAGCGAACACTTCCCGCCCGGATGCTTTGCCCCTACATCGTCGGCGAGCGCGGCCAGCCTCGCTTAGGGTGATCGAGGGTGTTATTGGCTCCCGCGGATGCGTTCCTGGCGGATGCTAGGCCACGCCTAGAAACTTGGCGCCACCCGGTGCGGGATCGTCCACAAGCGTGTAGAATGAAACATCCGCAACGCTGAGCTTTCAAGGAGGACCGCCATGCTGCTAACCGCCGTGCTCATTCCCGCCGCTGAAGGTGGATTCACCGCGTTGAATCCCGAGACAGGCACGATAACTCAGGGCGAATCTGTGGAGGAGGCCCTGACAAACCTGCGCGAATCTACCGAGCTGTATCTGGAGGAGTTTCCAATCGTCACTTCGGGCCAGCCACTGGTTACGACGTTCCAAGTGGCAGTGAATGCCTAGCCTGCCACACGTCTCCGGCAAGGTGACTATTCGTACGTTGGAGCGGCTCTGCTTCGCAGCCGTACGCCAAGCGGGAGCGATGTCATGCTGCGACGCGCTGGCGTCGGTTGTGTTGTGCCCAACCACCGCGAGCTTAAGGTTGGACCACTCGCCGGCATCCTGAAGCAGGCCGGCGTGACCGCAAATGAGTTCATTGAGGCGGTGGGATGATCTCGGGTCGGTCAGGTTGTCCTCCTTTGCGTGAGGAAGCCGATTGCCCTTGCCGTTCTCAGCGCCCCAGCGTCTCTGCGCGATAACGCCCTGGACGTTGCCGTTCTCCTTGCCTCGGTGCCTCTGAGGTTCAATTGCCCTTGCCCTTGCCGTCGCCCTGGCCGTTCTCCTTGCCGTCGTCCGGCTCTGCGGGCCGCAGCAAGTTCTCGGGTGGAGAGGAAGTTCCATTGGCCGCCGGACGCAGGAGCGTGTCGTCGTCGCTTGATGCAGGTCGCAGAAGCATTGCCGACGCAGACTCCCGCGTTAGCCGCTCGTCGATGATTGGCCGCGCTCTCAGAGCCATATCCCGAACGCTCTCAATACGGTCGGTGGAGGTCATCCGCCACATGGGCCATGCCGCGTGGCCATCGCCCGCACGCGCGAGGGCTCGGATGATCTGAATGGCGCGCTTCGGCGGAGCTGCCTCCATGAGCTTGCAAAGTGTTGGAGTAACATCGGTTGGAAGCTTGCCGTAGTGCTCCGGCATGATTGTCTCAAGCAACACTTCCAGCGCGCGATCTGCCTCTGCTCGCACCCTTGGACAGTTGCTCATCGCGGCCCTCGCCACAGCGCCCACGGACCGATAATCGCGCATCTGGGCGAGCTTGCGCATCGCACAGCACTGAGCAAGCTCGACGGAGCGGACCTCCATTGCATCCGAGCGGAAGTAGGACCAGAGAGCGCCCGCGAGAAGAGCGACGGACGCAACCACCATGGCGATCACCGGGTCGAGGTCCGGCCATATGCCGAGCCGAAACATCATCACTGGAATGAGGAGAATCGCGCCCACGCCGAGGCAGCTATTGCGGCCAAACCGCAGGCTGCTGCGATTCTCGGGGTCGAGAGAACCCGCCAGCAGGGCCCCGGTCACCTGCTCATTCAGTTCAGTCGGGACGGTTGCGATACTCAGGCAGATGCAGGCGGCCACCCTTGTGTGCCAATTTGTGGTCGATCTGGTGCGCAGCGCTTCACACAATGCGGGAACCGCCGCCTCGGGTATCTCCTCATCTTCCAGCACTGCCTCTGCGCACTCTCGCACAACGCTTCTCTCCGGAATGTCGCGAACGAGCTTGCGGAAGAGCTTGATGTCTGCGGATTCGGCAGCTTGCCCGCGCTTTCGGCCTATCATTGCGCTTGGTCCGTTTTCACGGTTGCATCCGCCTCCGCTGGCCGCAAGAGCTGCGTATCTGGGACCGAGGTCGCGCTTCCCGCTGGGCGGAGGAGGACCTCCGCGGGGTTCGCTGGAGATTCCGCTGGTCGGAGCAACCTCTCGGCCGCGGTCTCGTTGCGGAGGCGCTCTTCGAGGATAGGCAGCGCCCTCTCGGCGGCTTCCAATACCGCTACTTCTGCGTCGCGTCCGTGCTCCGCTCTCAGCCAATGCAGTGTCTGAATCGCACTCTCCTTCTGCCTCATTACAGGCTCCACCGCGCGGCCGTCCCCCGCGCGGGCAAGCGCGTTGATTGCCTGCATTGCGAGCAAGCGGTCACTCCCATAGATTAGTTCACACAGAGCCGGAGTAGCTTCCTTGGGCAACATGCCGTAGTGCTTCGCCCTGACTGCGTCCAGAAGGACAGGCAGCGCGCTCCTGGCCGCTTTGGAGACCTCGGAGTCGGTGTCATGCAGTGCATGTGCAACTTCTCCAATGGCACGGCAGTCCCCGAGCTCGGCGAGCATCTGGATGGCGCGTCGGCGTGTAATAGTCCTGGATTCCGAGCTGATGTTGCTCCGCATAATCACTGTGCCGATGCCGTATAGGATGATTCCTGCGATGGACACGCCCACGGCAGCATCGACCCACCTTTCATAGAACTGCTCTGGGATCATGTCCTTCCCAATGACAAGAAGCGGAATCCCAACGAAGAGGAAGATCGCGAGAATCCACTTGTCCTCCCTGGACAGGGGTCTGCGGGGCGAGGGTGGCGCGAAGAACTCAAACCTACCCGCAGCTGCCTCACGAAGAGCCGTGCAAACGTCGTCGCGGTTGCTATTTCGCCAATTCGCAGACGCAAGGCATCTGCCCGCGATTAGTCGATTCGGCCATGGCTCCCCTCCTCCTCCGCGCAGCACGGTGCAGAGCGTCGGTATTACATCGGTGGGTATCGCCTCGCCTGCAAGCGCCCTCCCCGCCCACATGCGGAGACCGCTGGACGGGGGAAGACTCCGCACGATCTTGCGGATGAGCTTCTCATCCGCCAGGTCGTACGAATTCTTGGAGATAGGGCTGGTCACTCAACGTGCTCCACACGAACGGTCTCGTCAGCCTCTGCAGGCCGCAGAAGCTGCTCCTCGGGCACCGTCGTTGAGCTGCCCGCCGGGCGGAGAAGCAGTTCTGCGGGGTTCGCTGGAGATTCCGCAGGACGCAGGAGCCGCGCTGCAGCCGTCTCGTTGCGAAGCCGCTCTTCGAGGATGGGAAGCGCTTGCAATGCTGCATCAACGACCGCTTGCTCAGCATCGAGACCAGGCGCGTGCTTCAGCCACGGCAGAATCTGCGTGGACGCCTCCAGCGTGTACCTGAGGCTCTCGGCGGCGCGGCCATCCCCTGCGCGCATGAGCGCGTTGATCGCCTGAACCGCTAGCGTACGGTCTATGCTGCTGAGCAGTTGACATATTGCCGGTACTGTGTCGCGTGAGAGCTTGCCATAGTGCTTCGGCTGCACAGCTTCGAGCAAGCCAGGCAGCGCGCGCTTCGCCTCGGCAGCGATGTCGATGTCTGAATCGTAAACTGCCTGGGCGACCTCTCCCACTGCGATGCAATCTCCCATCTCACCGAGCATGCGGATTGCCATACGCCTAGTCCTAGAGTGTGCTTCGACTACTTGCACTGAGAGTGTCACCAACCAAGCCGCATAGGAAACAAGGCCTCCAACAAACAGCGTGATGCCAGCGTCCACGATCCACGAAAGGTCGCGCCGCTCCGACTTGATTATTGCGATAAGAGCAATCATCATGCTGACCGTCCAGAGGAAGGAGAGGCCGCACGCGGCCTTAACGTGGGAAGGTTCGCTGCGAGCCTTGGACACGATAGATGCCGCCGCCGCGCGCAACGCTTGAACAACGGCGTCACGATTGTTGTTCCGCCAGTTCGCTCGTTCAAGGCACATACAAGCAACGAGTCGATGTGGCCAGATCGCGCCGTTAGCGCCACGGACGACGTCGCACAGATCCGGAATTGCATCGGTGGGAATTGGCTCGCCGGCAAGCGCCGCCTCGGCCCACTCCCGGAGCCTGCCGGATTTCGGAAGCCGGCGTACGATCTTGCGGATTAACTTCTCATCTGCAAGACCGTACGGATCCTTGGAGATTGGACTGATCATTCAATGTGCTCCGCGCGAACGATCTCTTCCGCCGCAGCGGCCCGGAGAAGCTGCTCCTCGGGCACCGCGGTTGCGCTTCCCACGGGGCGGAGAAGGACCTCTGCGGGGTTCTCGGGAGATTCCGCTGGGCGGAGCAGGCGTGCCGTAGCGGTCTCGTTGCGGAGGCGCTCCTCCAGAACCGGCAGAATACGTTCGGCTGCCTTGCGGTTCTCGTTCGAGAGCGACTGAGCCGCGAACCTCCGCACGGATTCCGCTGCGGCTCCTGCACCCGCACGACCGAGAGCGTCCAGGATGCGCCCCGCCTGCTCAGGAGAGCTCTCCCACATCAGTTGGCAGAGGGTCGTTGTGGCTTCCGGCGGCAGCATTCCATAGTGCTCCGGTTGCATGGCTGCGAGCACGCTGGGCAGGGCGTACTCGGCGGCCTGCCGCACCTCGACCCAAGGACCGCGAATCGCTTTCGCGACCAGCCTCGCAGCAAGCGGATCTGCAAGGTGCCCAAGCGAGCGCGCTGCAGCGGCTTGGGCGAGCGATATCCACTTGTCCTCGGCAACGCCGGATGCGATAACCACTGGTGCAATAAGCAGCAGATAGAGTGCAATAGAGGCCCCGAGAATCTCAAGGAGAGGCGGAAATTCAAGTCCGGTCGTGGCCAAATGTGCAGTTATCACCACTACCGTGACAATCACCACCGCTCTGAGAGTGAGCGTGCATGCGCGGTGTAGTCGGCCGGCGGGGTCCAGGAACTCATCTATGCGAAGCACGCGGCGGAGTCCGTCCCGAACTCGGGCAATCCATTCCGGTGGGGGTGGAGAGGCACCCAGGCACGAGGCAGCTACGAACCGTTCTCTCCATTGGGCGCTGGATTCCGTGGTGAGCGCCGACAGCAGAGTGGAGCAGTCCTCCGAGGTCAATTCGGCGCCTGCGAGGATACCGTCAGCACACTCGCGCACCGGTGACCCCCGCTTAAGCTCGCTGATGTGCCGCTTCACGACGGCGTCCCAGCGCGGAGCGACCGACCTGCTGCGCACGTCTGCAATGGAAGTAAGTGGTTCGGCAACCGTCAACCGTCAACCGCCACTTACTTAGAAGTGGGAGTGGAATGGGTCGGCTTCATCTCACTCCCTCTCGTCATTGGAATTGACTGGCCGCAGAAGCTGCTCTTCGGGCACACTCGTAGCGCTGCCCGCTGGGCGGAGAAGTAACTCTTCCGGCGCGCCAGGAGCTTGCGCGGGCCGCAAGAGGCGCTCTGCCGCACGCTCTTGGCGGAGGCGCTCTTCGAGTATCGGCAAGACAATCTCTGCTGCGGAGAGTACGGCCTGTTCGGCCTCAAGCCCCGCTCCGGCGCGAAGCCACTTAATCTGGGTCGTTGACGCCTCAAGTTGCCAGCGAACAGTCCCAGTAGCACGACCGTCTCCTGCTCGACCGAGTGCGCGGAGAATGTGGACCGCTTGCCAGCGGTCACCGCGATATAGGCGCTCGCAAAGTGCAGGAGTTGCGTCCAGTGGTAGGAACCCATAGTGTTCTTCTGTAACCGACTCCAATACCGCTGGGAATGCCGCCTGTGCTGCCCTTTCGAGCCCGGCGTGGTGGTGGTTCTGGAACCTGGCCAGTGCTCCTACTGCGAAGGGATCTGCCAGCTTTCCCAGGGATGTTGCTGCCTCTGCCATTGAATTTCGTAGACAAGTCTCATCGCGCGCATTCGAGATTAGAGCCGCGGGAACGAACAGTAGGACTGAAAACAGAATGCTGGCGGCGAACCAGATGTAGGTCCAGAACTCAGCACTGAAGAAGAAATCCTCATACGGATTGTTGTTGACCGAGGCGCGTCCAAGGGCAGCGAGCACTGCGGCGAGAACCGTTGAGAACGTACCGGTGCGCAAGATCGCGCGGCCGAACCTAGCCGGCTTGTCCTTGTATCGGCGATCCGACAGCAGGGCTCTCAACGCACTTGTTGCGCGCTCGTGCTGCTCTGGAGTGAGCTTGCACTCACCTAGGCACCAGGCCGCGACGGTGCGTTCCCTCCACTTGCGACCCGACCTTTCGTGAACTGCCAAGATCAGCAGCGATATCGACACCTCGCCGAGCTCCTCACCCGCGATCATGCGCTCAACGACGGAGCGAACAGGGCTGTTACGGTGGAGCCGACGAATGTGTTTGGCGATGGCCGAAGTCGGCTGAATTCGCGGAACCGCCATCGACTCGTCCACTCTATTTGTCCTCATTCGCAGGGCTTGAGATTGGACGAAGAAGCTGCTCGTCGGGG
>VFKD01000099.1 GCA_009885735.1 bacterium | reverse complement strand
GCAGAACTCCCTACGTCCTTGGCGCACTTCGTGCCGCCGGGGCTGCCGGGTCCGGTACTGTCGCGGTGGTCAATGTCGATGGCTCAGAGATGTCGACAGTTGCAGAAATCACGATCGCCGCAGTGACAGGTCCGGAACCGATCTCCGGCTCCACAAGGCTGCTTGCCGGCACGGCTCAGAAGATGGTGCTGAACCTGCTGAGCACCGGGGCTATGGTGCTGCTCGGCAAGACCTATGGGAATCTGATGGTGGACGTACGAGCCACCAACCACAAGCTGCGCACGCGGGCCGTTCGACTTGTGGCGAGGATTGCAGAGGTCGAGGTCCTCGCAGCACGGTCCGCTCTCTTACAGTGCGACTGGGAGGTGAAGACTGCGGTGCTGCTTCTGCGGGTTGGTGTCGGTCCGTCGGATGCCCGAGCAAGATTAGCACAGACAGATGGTCGACTGCGTACTGCCCTCCGAACCGACGATTAGGCGTGGCCCTAGCCTGTCCATCAAGTCCACTGTGTCCAGTTTGTCCACTGTGTCGATCAAATCAAGCCGACACAATCCGCGGCACACAAGAAAAGGCCCCTGCAGCGCTGCAGGGGCCTTAGTATCTTCGTGCGTCCGGTTCAGCTTACGCTGACCGAGAATGCGTCTGTCTGTATGGGGTTGGGCTCAGGAGTTCGGCTGCTTGTCCCAGGCTCTATCCAAGTTACGAGTCTGGTATGGGCGGCCTTGCTGCCTAGAGTCGGTAGCCGAATACGAGACGCGCGCCTTCCGCCGTGAACGTCGAAGAGTGCTTGTCATACAGCTCGTATCGCAGTTCGCCGTAGGCCTTGGTTCCCCAGTTCATACCGAGGATAACGCCGCCGCCGAAGCTGCCGACAGTCGGCACCTTGGTGAATCCTTCTCCGTTGTTACGGTTGCCGCCGGTGAGCGCCACACCCAAGCAGAAGCCTGCGTACGGAGTGTTGCCGTTCTGCTCTTCGAAGGTGAAGACCTGGTTCACCATGATTGGAACGGCTCGGTAGATACCACCATTTCTGGAGCCACCCGCTCTGCGCTCGGTGTAGGCGAAGTCCGCCGAGATGCTCGATGTCCAGTGCTCGCCGTTGAGGAGCCTAGGCACCCAAGGAAGCTCGTACTGAAGCCCGAGGCTGGGAGCGCCCGCATCCACAATGCGCCGTGCGGTTGTTTTGCTTGGTGCAAGGAACCCCGCACGGAAGCTGAGGCCCTTGATGAGATCTGCACGACCGGCCGAAGACGCCGAGACGAGCGCGCCAGCGACGGCCACGAGTGCGGCATGCCGCCATAGGCCTGCCTTGTTAAAGATCACTTCTTACTCCTTTCGACATATCCGAAGCCCACCCCTGGGATTGTGTGATTTGGGCAACGGAGGTGCAGCGACAACACTCCTCGGGTTGAACAGGGGCAACCTCTTGGAAGCGTCGCGAGTTGTGACCAACTGGCTGCCCTTTGCAGTCCAATTAGTCGGTTACGCATTCTATTCTGGCATCTAGTCCGGGTTTTCCTTCCATCTTGGGCGAAAACATGCCGATTCGCATACAAGCGGCGCCAGCGACGGCAGAGTTCGGTGGCGTGGACAAGATCGGGTCACGGCCCGCCTTGACCTACTTGACCGTCGCGGCGCGGGCAGCCGCGCCAAGTCGAAGCGCCACCAGTTCCGCCTCTCGGCCCGCACCAGCATTCACCTCGCCGGTTTGCTCCTGCCCATCGGTTCCGGTCCAGGTCAGGTCCACTCGACCCTGCTTGTCTGCTGCTAGGAAGGCGACCACAAGACTGCAGACCTCCTTCGCGCCACTTTGCGACGTGACGGAGACAGTCGCGGAGAGCGCCTCGGGATCGGCGGTGACAAGCTGCGCTCTCCCGCGCGGTACGTATCGCTCCACGAACTCGTCTCGGCTCTGGTGCGTGGCAAATCCCAGGGTTATCTCAAAGGCCATCTATTAGGCTCCTCTCCGGTATGATAATCTGCCACACGGTGGCAAAGTCAATTCCAAGTGCCGTGTTGCGAACTGTGCCTAACGTCTATGGGTGTGCCGCAAGCCAGTCCGTAGGCGAGACTGCGCCTGCGCGGTGGATGAGCTCCTGGTCCCACGAGACTAGCTGCGCAGAGCGCATGTGAGCGGTTGCAGCAAAGATGGCATCGCCGCCACGCAAGAGCGCAGTCGTTCCTGCTTTGACCGCAGCATCCAGCACGGGTCCGTCAAGGGGCACCCGAACGACACTTGGGCAGTTCAGAATTGCATCCGATAGGGTGCGGCCCGCGGCAGGGTCATGACGCTTTCGGGCCAGGGCACATGCGATCTCAACCCACGCAAGGGCTGGTAAGTAGATGGCGAGGGGAGTCTGGGCGACTTTGGCAAGGAATTGACGACTGGCGACACAGAAGGCATCCGTTACGTCTGCTGCGGCGACCCACACGCACGAATCGACCGTTAATCCCACCTACTCTCTCTCCAGACGCCGTCGGTCGTGCTCCAGATGTTCGCGGGCCGTTGGGCCGGCGGGTGAGCCTGCCATGACCTTGTCGGCCAAGTTGAGCCAGTCCTCCAGCCACACGCGCGGCGCGTCCGAGGCGATCGCTCGCGATCCCTCATCCAGCCACCGCCTGTATAGCTCCTCGGTCACGTCGCGAATGGCACGTCCTTGCAGGGCGGACTTGGCTTTGACTCGCCGATAGAGGTCATCCGGAACTTCAATAGTGGCTTTCATGAATACAGGTTACCATACTTTCTGGGTTTACTGCATGCCGGACCAGGGTCTTTCGACTACACGACGGCACGGCTATCCAACTAGCAAGCACGCTCAGCACGCGACGAAGCCAGTCTCCGTGCGCCTGCGCCTCTGCGCGAAAATGCGAATGACTCACTTCGCTGCTTGGCGGCTTCGCCTTAGGAATGCCGTTGACCCCGAAATGCGGTTAGGGTATTCTCCCCACGATGTCGCCGCTCGGCGTGTTTCTCAGGCCGGGCAGAACGGATGGGCCGCCGCGTGGAGACCACGTCACTGGGCAGCTTCGCCCTCGTGCTGCATTCGCATATCCCCTATGTTCTCGCGCACGGTAGGTGGCCGCATGGGATGGACTGGCTTTCCGAGGTCACCGCCGAGACCTACCTTCCGCTGCTGAATGTTCTGAACCGCCTGGTGGAGGAGGGGATTAGCCCCAAGATAACTCTCGGGCTCACTCCCGTCCTGCTGGAGCAGCTTGCCGACCCCGAATTTGCCGGCGAGTTCGAGGCATACCTTGGCGAAAAGGCCGACGCCGCCCGCGCAAATGCAGCTGAGTTTCGCCGGATGGCCCGGCCCGACATGGCCGCGCTCGCGGAGCACTGGCATCGGTGGTACTCGGGCTTGGCGGCAGACTACACTTCGACCTATGGCCGCGACATCATTGGCGCCTTCAAGAGGCTGCTGGATGCGGGCCACATTGAGATTCTCACCTCGGCGGCAACCCACGGCTACTTGCCCCTTCTCGGGACGGACGCCTCGGTTCGCGCGCAAGTTCGGCAGGGTGTCACCTCGTATCGCCGTCACTTCGGCACGGATCCGAGAGGGTTCTGGCTGCCGGAGTGCGCCTTCCGGCCTCGCTATCCGTGGAGCCCTCCGGTAGGTCCATCCGGCAAACCGATCGAGCGGATGGGAGTGGATGAGGCTCTCTCTGCGGAGGGCATCGAATACTTCTTCGTGGATGCGCACCTGCTGAAGGGTGGCCGGTCCGTGGGCGTCTATGCGGACCGTTTCAAGCCGCTCGAGGCGCTTTGGAGCAGATTCGAGCGTCAGTGGGAGCCCGACAAGCAGGAGCGGAGCACGTTCCTGCCCTATCTGGTGTCGTCCAACCCAGGCGTTGTCGCGCCGGTTGCCATCTTCGCCCGTGACCAGGAGACCGGCATTCAGGTCTGGAGCGGAGACGTGGGCTATCCCGGCGACGAGTGGTATCTGGAGTTCCACAGGAAGCACTACCCAGGCAACCTGCGATACTGGCGAGTGAGCTGGCCCAGGCAAGACCTGGCCGTGAAGGAGCTTTACGAGCCGATCAAGGCGCTGTCGCGGCTTCCGGGCCACGCAAGCCACTTCGCCGAGGTGGTGCGAGACGCCCTCGCACAGCACCACGCGACTGCAGGCGAACCGGGCATCCTCACCTCAATGTACGACACCGAGCTCTTCGGACACTGGTGGCACGAGGGCGCGGAGTGGCTCTACTATGCCATCCGCGCGCTGGCAGAGCAGACGGACATCAATAGGGTCACGTGCGGCGAGTACCTGGACGCGAATCGGCCCACGACGGTCGTCTCGCTTCCGGAAGGCTCCTGGGGGGAGGGCGGCTACCACTGGATTTGGCTCAACGAATGGACTTCCTGGACCTGGCAGCGCATCTATGAGTGCGAGGCGGAGATGATCCGCCTTGCGGACGACCTTGGCGACAATCCAGTGGTCGAAACGCTGCTGCGTCAAGCCGCTCGCGAGCTGCTGCTGCTCGAAAGCTCGGACTGGCAGTTCTGCATCAGCACCTGGGCCGCGCGTGACTATGCCGAGCAGCGGGTTCGCTATCATGCAGACAAGTTCGAGGCAATCGCTCTGCTCGCTAGGCGCGCAGCCGCGGGAGACAACATCGACCCGGAGGATTGGAACGCACTCGGCGAGGCCGAGGACCGGGACCGATGCTTCCCGGACATTGACCCAGCCTGGTGGAGGACGCCGGAGTGAAAGCGAATGCAGTGGTGGCGGTTGAGCCGTGGCGAGTGGAGTTCAAAGAGATCGACGTGCCGGATCCAGGTCTCGATGATGTGGTCATACGAGTAACTCACTCCTGGATCAGCAACGGCACCGAGGGCTCCTTCGTGCGAGGAGAGCGGATCGCGGGCGACACGCTCTGGGTTGACGGTGACCCGGTTCCGTTCCCCCATGTTCCGGGATACCAGAAGGTCGGGGTCGTCGAATGGCTTGGAGAGGCAGTGACGGGACTATCGATTGGTCAGACGGTGTTCGCCACCGTCTCGAAGGTAACCGGGATGTTCTATGGCTCTGGCGGGCACGTCTCTCCGGCGGTGACGCACCAAAGCCAGGTGTGGGCGCTTCCTGACGGCCTCGACCCCGTAGCGGCAAGCGGGCTGACGCTGGCGCAGGTGGGCTACAACGTCGGGACATGCGCACCCACGAAGCCGGACGACAAGGTGGTAGTTCTCGGAGATGGGCTGGTGGGTCACTGGTCTGCGCAGACGCTGCAGATGCTGGGCTGTACGGTGTGCTTGGTGGGACGACACCCAGACCGCTTGAGCAAGTTTGATCCGGGTGCAGACGGGTGTGTACTGAATGCACGCGATGGCGGGATAGAAGAGGCCATTCGACGATGGGCGCCGGAAGGCATTGCTCTGGTGGCGGACACAGTGGGGAGCATAGAGTCGATCGAGGCGCTCTATCCAGCCATGCGACATGCCGGACGCATCGTTTCGGCAGGTTTCTATGGCCGCGACGGACTCATCAACATTCAGAAGATGCGCGCCAAGGAGCTTTCACTTCATGCTCCGGCAGGTTGGTCGAAGGCTCGAATGGATGCCACGCTCGCGGCCCTTGGTCGGGGCGATCTGCAGACGCTGCCGCTCATCACGCATCGGATTAAGGCAGCAGAGGCCGGTGCGGCGTTCGAAATGATTCTTCACAAGATGGAGCCGCACCTCGGCGTGGTGCTGGACTGGTAGGCCGAGAGTGAAGGTACTCCAAGTCGGTCGGTATCCGCATGTCGACATACTAGATCTGCCCGTGCCCACGCCTGGACCCGGCGAAGTGCTGCTGAGAGTTGAGGCCGTGACTACCTGCCCGCAGTGGGACCTTCACCTTCGGCACGATGAGCCGATGTTTATCGGGCACGCTTTCACCTATCCCTATCCTCCTGGCCAGCCTGGACACGAGGCGACGGGAACCATCGAGGCGGTGGGAGATGGCGTCACCGTTGTATCCGTTGGAGATCGCGTCAGCGCTTGGCGCGACCCAGGCCACGCTCGTCAGGGCTGCTACGCACAGTTTGTGGTGCTGGCGGCGGATGGGGTTATTCCCGTGCCTGCTGAGCTGCCCTTCGAGGCGACCGCGCCGGTCGAGCTGGCCATGTGCGTTGCATCATCAATCCTCCTGATGCGCGAGATGAACTGCATTGCAGGAAAGGTGACAGCCGTCGTTGGTCTCGGCCCAGCCGGGCTGATTG
>VFKD01000427.1 GCA_009885735.1 bacterium | reverse complement strand
TGCCGCGAGAGCAAGCAGACCGGAGAATGGGAACGCTGCGCGAACGCCCGGAACTCGGCATCGTCCGCACTGCTCCGCTGCACCTTTAGCAACACGCTGCCAGCGCTCGCGTTTCTCCTCCCCCGCTACCGCGCTCAGCCGGAACGTCGTGCGCTCCGTCACCAAGGGGATGAACTCCGAGGCGCCGACCTCGGTTCCATGCTGGATCACCTGCTCGAGTTTGTCGCCCTTTCCCACAGCCTGAGCAACCGCCACGTAGAGGCTGGGTTCCGACAGCGTAGGGGATTCACCAGTGATTCTGACGAGGGCGAATCTCTTGCCAGGAGTGTCGAGGAGGGCGGAGAATGCCCTGCCGTCTCCGTCGAGAAGCACGATCTCCTCGCCTTCTCGCATGCGCATCACATTCACGAGGTGATGAAAGTCAGCACCCTCAATGATTGCGGTACGGACGGAGTGATCGAACGCACTCGGGGGAAGGAAGAGACGCATTTGGGTGCCTCCTAGCCGCACTCCTGGTCCTTCGACCCTTCGACTGCGGCTCGATACGGTCCTTCGACTCTGCCACGGTAGGGTCCTTCGACTGCGGCACGATACGGCTGTGCCGCGCTCAGGATGAGCGGGTTGGCTGGCTCAGGATGAGCGGATTAGCAGGCTCAGGATGAGGGGACTTGCCGCGCTAAGGATGAGCCGGTGAGCGCTCAGGACGAGCGGACTTTGTAGCAGACTGCTTACTAATCCGCGACAATTGGCTTGCGAGCCACCACCGCCCGCCATGCCTCGTCTTCGCGGACGTCAACTACTTGAAAACCGGTGGACATCAAGGCGCAGACAACATCGTCCACTCGGTCGTCGATAATGCCGGACGACACGAAGATCCCACCTGGAAGCAGCCTTGGCAGCACGGAAGGAGCGATCTCGATGATGGCGTCCGCGATGATGTTTGCCACCACCAGATTGCACTCGACCGCCGCTGCATCGAAGTCGGCCATCTCATGAACGGTGACAACCGAATCGAGGCCGGAGGCCCCCACGTTCTGCCGCGAGACCTTTCTCGGGAGAAGGTCGATATCGGTAGCATGAACCTTACTCGCGCCCAGTCTAGCAGCCGCAAGAGAGAGAATTCCGCTGCCTGTGCCGATGTCTGCCACCGTCCAGCCAGGCTGAACAAGCTCGTCGAGAAGGAGGAGACAGAGCCGGGTGGTGCCATGACCGCCTGTGCCGAAAGCCATCCCAGGGTCGATCTCCACCACCACATCCCCAGGCGCGGACTCCCAGGTTTCCCAAGTGGGCTTGATCACCAGACGCTTACCAATTCTCAAGGGCTTGAAGTGCTTCTTCCATTCGGTTGCCCAGTCGGCGTCCTCCACAGTGCGCAGAGTGACGGATTCGGGAGCGGAGAGGCCATACTCGGCCAGCCTAGACAGCCGCTCGCGAGCAATGTCTACCGCTGGACCTAGCTCATCCGAGACCGGCAGATAGCCGGTGAGTAGAGTCACCTCGTGCGGCTTGGGCATCCTGGCTGCGGGAACGTGCGGCTCCGCGACGGGCCACTGGCCGTTCGCGGCGATTGGTTCGAGCTTCTGCGCCACGCCCTTGCAGCCGATCTCGAGGAGTATTGCGGTTACCGCCTCGCAAGACTCAGCCTGGACTTCTACCAGGATTTCGGCCCAGCGCATAGATGTTACAGCCAGTAGAAGCCGCCGTTATTTGTCGCCCCGGAACAGTCGGCCAAATAGACCCTTCTCTTCCGGAACTTCTAGGTTCTCGCCAAGGCTGCGAGAAAACTGCACCAGGAGCTGCTTCTGGTCGGCAGTGAGCCGGTTTGGAACCTGCACCTTCACGATCACAAAGAGAGATCCCTTGCCCCGTCCATTCAGGTCCGGCACGCCCTTGTCGCGAAGGCGAAAGCTCGAACCGCTCTGCGTGCCCTCGGGAATGTCGAGCTTCTCTTCGCCTTGAATGGTGGGAACGGTGATGCTTCCGCCAAGGCATGCCCGCGTGAATGCAATCGGCACTTCGCATGTGAGGTCGGTTCCGCGGCGCTCGAATATCTCGTGCGACTTCACATGGAGCACCACGTAGAGATCGCCTGGGTCGCCGCCTCGAATGCCGCTGTCGCCCTCGCCGCTCAGCCGGACTCGAGTTCCTGTGTCGACTCCTGCCGGTATCCTTATGGAGCGCTCGCGATTCTTGCGCACGCGCCCATTGCCGGAACACTGTGGGCACGGGCTCGACACAATACGCCCCTCGCCCCTGCAGCGTCCGCAGGCTGTTGTGGTCTGGAACGTGCCGAGCAGCGTATTCTGCGTATGTCGAACGTATCCAGCGCCCTTACACTGATTGCAGGTCTCGGGCTGGGTTCCGGGCTTCGCGCCCGTTCCCACGCAGATGTCACAGCTCTCCAGGCGGTTGAACTTAACCGTCTTCTGCACGCCCAGCACCGCCTCTTCGAGCGTCGTCTCCACGTCCTGCCGCAGGTCGTCGCCACGCTCTGCCATGCTCCCGCCGGCCGAAGGGCGCCCTCCGCCCATGCCGAAGAAGGTCTCGAAGATGTCTCCCACGCCGAACCCGGCTGCCCCTGCGCCACCGCCTGCGGACCCTGCCGCAGCAGCGCCCTCGTGACCAAACCGGTCGTAAGCGCGGCGCTTACCGTCATCACTCAGCGCGTCGTAGGCCTCGTTTATCTCCTTGAACTTCGATTCCGCGTCGCTCGCCTTGTTCACGTCAGGATGGTATTTGCGCGCGAGGTTGCGATAGGCGCGTTTTATCTCTTCCGCACTCGCGCTCTTGCTCACTCCCAGCAGCTCGTAATAGTCTCGTTTGATCGCCATCTTGCCGCCTTACCGTGTAAACTCAGCGTCCACCACATCGTCACTATCAACTCTCTGGGAACGGTTCATCTGGTCGACAACGCTTCGAACGGTGGCTGCACCAGTGTTCGCTGAAGAGGGTGCATCGCTGAAATCAAGTTCGCTGAGTGCGGTAGCAAGATCATCGACCGCTAGTTTGATGAGGGTCTTGTCGCTTCCGTCCATAGCGCGACGGACAGATGTAATGCAAGTCTGCACTCGCTCCACGCCAATAGGATCGAGAGATGCACTCGATTCGCCGAGCGTGCGCTCCGCAGCGGCCAGCACACCTTCCGCCCGATTGCGCTCATCCTGGGTTTCCTTGCGCAGGTGATCCTGACTTGCGTGGACCTCGGCGTCGCGAATCATGCGGCCAATCTCTTCTTTCGAGATACCGGAGGAGGAGCTCACCGAGACGCTCTGCTGGTTGCCGGTCTCGATGTCCTTTGCACTGACGTGTACGATGCCGTTCACGTCGATGTCGAAGGTAACCGCAATCTTGGTGGCGCCGCGTTGGGCCGGACGCAGCCCCGAGAGGTTGAACGTATCCAACAGCTTGTTGTAAGCGGCAATCTCTCGCTCGCCCTGATAGACCTTCACCTCGACGGCTCGCTGCCCGTCCGAAGCGGTTGTATACATCTCGGTCTTGCTGGTAGGGATGGTCGTGTTTCGCTCAATAATTCGGTTCATCACGCCGCCTAGTGTCTCGATGCCAAGCGAGAGGGGCGTTACGTCCAGGAGCAGCATGTCCTTCACATCGCCTGCCAGCACGCCGGCTTGAATCGCAGCGCCTGCTGCCACTACCTCATCTGGGTTGACACCCTTATATGGGTCCTTGCCAAACATCCTCTTCACCAGCGCCTGAACCGCCGGCATGCGGGTCGAGCCGCCCACAAGTAGGATTCGGTTGACCTCGCTCGCATCAAGTCCGGCGTCGTTCAGCGCCTGCCGCGTTGGAGCGAGCATACGATCGAGCAGGTCGCTTGTGACGCCCTCAAGCTGAGACCGGCTAAAGCT
>VFKD01000450.1 GCA_009885735.1 bacterium | reverse complement strand
GACGAGATTCTTGGCGTCTACGTGGAGGGGTGGAAGCTCGGGCTCAAGGCCATCGCCATCTATCGCGACGGCTCGAAGCGAACCCAGCCTCTGAATACCTCTCGCGCATCGTCAGAGCCTATCGCTGCACCCGCAGAAGTAGTTCAGCGTCCAGTTCGCCGCAAACTGGCAGATGAGCGACAGTCTCTCACGCACAAGTTCAGTATCAATGGGCATGAGGGCTATATCACTGTCGGTACTTATGAGGACGGTACTCCGGGCGAGATATTCCTCACCATGAGCAAAGAGGGTTCGACGATCTCCGGCCTTATGGATACCATCGCGACGATGACCTCGCTGGCCCTGCAGTATGGAGTGCCACTTGAAACGCTCGTGAATAAGTTTGCCCATGCGCGGTTTGAGCCGAGCGGCATCACGCCAAACCCTGAAATACGATTCGCGAAGTCCATTCCAGACTACATCTTCCGTTGGCTCGGGCTGAAGTTTCTGCCGAAAGAGGCGCAGCCTCCCGCCGAGATAGGTTCTATTCAGGAAGCGACGGTGGCCGTAGCCAAAGTGGAGGCTGCCCCTGTCGCGAAGGTAGGTTCATTCACCAGTCGTGAGCACGAGACGTTCAAGAACCAGGGTGATGCGCCTACTTGTTCAGATTGCGGTGCGCTGATGGTACGTAACGGCGCGTGCTACAAGTGCATGAACTGCGGGGGAGTGTTCGGCTGTTCGTAGACCCACAAGCGTGAGGGGCGAAGATCTCCGCCCCTCACGCTTTTTTTCTGGACCGGAGCGCACCACACAACTGTAATGCCCTAGCTGTATCCATTACACTCACGGTGGACCGAATGCTGAAGATTGTAGAAGTTCATCCATCGCTCTCCGTCGCCGGCGAGTATGTCGTCCTCCAGAACACAGGGCTCACCAGCGTCTCCCTCCGCGGATGGGCGCTCTGCACGCAGACGTACCTCGGCGGAGATGCCGCCCTTGCAGGCCGAGACATGTACATCTTCACTCACGATATCTATATCAAGCCGTACGGGCGCGTCGTGCTCTTCACCCAATCCGGCGAATGCGGCTGGTACCCCACAAACGACGGAAAGAGTGCATTCGTGGTGTACTGGGGCAGGTCTGAGCGCATCTGGTCGTGCGCAGAACAGGTGCATCTGCTTCAGCTTGCCGCCTCTCGTAGAGTGGTTCAGTTTGCCGGCGCCGACGCATACGCGATCAGCTGACGTCGCGATAGGGCCGTGGCTTCGCTCAAGGAATCGAGATGCTTGACCGTCGAACCACCCAGGGTCGGGCCGTGGTTATCGGAGCCGGCGCAATGGGTTCCGGAATTGCCGCCCTGCTCGCCAACACCGGCTGGACCGTAGACCTCCTCGATCTTCCCTCGGATGCGACCGACCCAGGCGGACGTAACTCAATCTCAGCTGCCGGACTTGATAGAGCGCTCACGGCTCGGCCTCCTGCCTTTATGCTGCCGGAGCACGCGCACAGGGTTTGCATCGGAAACACAGAGGACGACCTCGGTCGGATTGCCGCTGCGGACTGGGTGGTGGAGGCTGTGGCGGAGTGCGCGGCTGTGAAGCGCGCGCTGTTCAATTCGTGTGCGGCGCACATGGGTCCGACAACCGTGCTAAGCAGCAACACCTCGGGCCTCGGCCTCTCCGCTATGGTGCAGGACTGCTCGCCCAGCATTCGCAGCAGATTCCTCGGCACGCACTTCTTCAATCCGCCCACGACGATGCGGCCCATTGAGCTCGTACACACGTCAGAGACCGACCCGGCGGTACTAGAGGGCTTCTCGGAGTTTGCCGACCACGTGCTGGGCAAGCGCGTGATCCGCGCGAAGGAGTCTCCGGGGTTCATCTCTACTCGACTGGGTATCGTCGCGCTGGTGCAGACGCTGGCGCTGACACAGAAGCACGGTATGACGGTTGAGGAGACGGACTACCTCACGGGACCCCTATTGGGACGGCCGAGGAGCGGCTCGGGCCGCTTGGCGGACATCATCGGGCTCGATATCATCGAGCACATCATCCACAACCTCAAGAACGAGCTGCCGACCGACTCGGTAATTCATGCCCTCGATCTCCCTCCAATGATGCGAACTCTCGTCTTGGACGGAAGGCTGGGAGCAAAGTCCGGCGCGGGCTACTATCGAAGGCAGCCGGATGGGTCTTTAGAGGCGATCGACCTTGAGACAGGCATCTATCGGGCGGCTAAGACTGCGGACCTCGTTGATGACTTCATTTCCACGCTGCCCCTTAGGGAGCGACTAGTCTCTCTGTGGGACTTCCCGGACACGCGGTACCGTGACTACCTGCGTGATGTGCTCATCACCACCATCGGCTATATGTCGTCGCGTGCGATGGAGGTGGCCGACCGTATCGTAGAAGTAGACGACGCGCTGATGCTCGGTTACGGCTGGGACCTCGGTCCCTTCATGCTGCTGGACATCGTGCCGGAGCTCCGAGAAGCAGTTCCCGCCTCTGCGCCAATCGAGGCCTATCGCCGCTCATCGTCGCAGTGGTTCTACACGAACGCGGGTGGGACGCACTTCTATTTGGAGATTCCCACTGCCGAGATGCAGCCGCTTCCTCGACCTGAGGGAGTCATAGTGCTGAAGGACGCGAAGAAGAGGGGTGCAGCAATTGTGCAGGGGGAGAGCTGGTCTCTTACGGACATTGGGGAGGGGATAGTCTGTTTCGATTGGCGAGGCAAGATGAACGTTCTCGATCTCGACATAGTCGAGGGTCTGAATCAGTCTCGCCGCCTTGCGGAGGCGAAGTTCGCAGGGCTTGTGATAGGCGCTGGGTCGGCGCCGTTCAGCGCAGGGTTCGACCTGCGGCAGTTCGCTGCGCTCGCCGAGGCTGCGGAGTGGAAAGCGATTGAGGCCATTCTCGTTGCTCTGCAGGAGTGCTTCCTTGGGTTGAGCCGAAGCCGAGTGCCGGTGGTTGCGGCGGTGGCCGGATATTCTCTCGGAGGAGCATGCGAGATGCTGGTTCGCTGCCACGGCGTGCAGGCAGGCTTCGAGAGCAGAATTGGGCTGCCGGAGGCGAACGTAGGGCTGATTCCCGCAGCGGGAGGTGTCACGGCAATGGTCAGGCGTGCAAACCATGCGGGAGGGGCCGAGCCATTCAACGAGATGCGAAGTGTGTGGCGAACGCTGTGTTCGGGGGCCCACTCGTGCTGCGCCGACGATGCGCGAAGTCTCGGTTTTCTG
>VFKD01000665.1 GCA_009885735.1 bacterium | reverse complement strand
GCGGGCTGCTTTATGTCTGCCAAAACAGCCAGGGCGTGGACGGCTCGAAGCCGCGGCTGCTCTGCTACGACCTGCGTGGCGCGGCTGTCAAGGTGAGCACTCGCGCTTCGCAGCCGCGGTCGCCCAGGCGAACAGTCGCAAATCCGCGCGGATAGGAAAGCTCCACAAACGGAGGGCAATGTCGATGCCGAATGCATCACGCCGTGAAGTCGTCAAGGCGGGCGCAGCACTTGCCGCCGCGCCGGTGTTTGGCAGCGGCGAGCTGCCGGAAACACCCCGCCGACCCAAGCTCGCAGTGATCCTCACCCAGTATGGGGCAACCAGCCACGGTCTCTGCTTCTGCACAAAGCTTATCGAGGGCAAGCAGTTCGACGACCATTTCGAGGCGCCCCGGTGCGAGGTGGTGGCGATGCACCTGATGGAGATCGCGAAGAACGACATCGGCGTCGCAACTGCAAAGAGACACAAAATACCCATGTACCAGAGCGTTGCGGCCGCACTCTGCCGAGGCGGAGACAGCCTCGCGGTGGACGGAGTCGTGCTCATCGGCGAACACGGCACGTATCCGGTGAACGAGAAGGGCCAGCAGCTCTACCCGCGCAGAGAGCTGTTCGACCAGATTGTGGGCGTCTATCGGCAGGCGGGTCGCGTCGTTCCTCTCTTCAACGACAAGCACTTGTCCTGGAACTGGGCTTGGGCCAAGTACATGATGGGCACTGCCAAAGAGCTCAAGATTCCGTTCATGGCCGGAAGCAGCCTACCGTACTCCAAGTACCAGCCCCTCGTACCACTCCCGCAGGGCCGCAAACTCGACCATGTGATCGCGGTAGGCTATGCCGGCCTCGAGTCGTATGGCTTCCACGCGCTCGAGACTGGGCAGTTCGTGGTGGAGCAGCGCGCCGGCGGCGAGACAGGCGTGCGAAGCGTGCAGCTTCTTGAGGGCGCGAAGGTCTGGGAGGCTGAAGCCGCTGGGCGGTGGCCGCGCGAGATCGCGGACGCGGCATTCCGGGCTGCTTGGAAGCCGAACGGCGATCCGCGATCCTACACGAAGGACGTGTTCGCCTTCGACATTGAGTACCTCGACGGACAGCGAATGACCGTCATTCTTGCGAATGGCTACTGCGAGGAGTTCAGTTTTGCCTATCGCCCCACGGGAGAGCGCGACATCATTGCTTCTTCCTACGTTCTAGATGAGGTGCCGCGGCTCAAGCACTTCTCCTCGACGGTTCGGGCACTTGAGGAGATGTACCTCACCGGCAGGTCGATCACTCCGGCCGAACGTACGTTCGTGACGACCGGCGTGCTCTGGTACGGCATCGAGAGCCGCGCTCGCGGCGGCGAGAAGTTGATGACTCCGGATCTGAAGGTGTCCTACAAGCCGCCGAGATTCCCCAAAGAATGGCGGGAAGTGCTGAGGTGAACCAGTGAGCACTGGGCAGGTGGCAGTGGGCAGTGAAGCAAGGGCGGCAGCATCCGCTCGGGATCGTGCCGAGCGAGGTCGTTGAACGCTTGCGAGATGAGGTCTTCGTCACAAGCGTCGAGGTCGCGGTTGGGTAGGCTTCGGCGCCTTTCCTGCAATTCGGCATACGGTACAATGAACCCATGAAACTCAAGGTCGTAATCGAGCCAGGCGAGCAATCGGGGTTTGTCAGCCACGTCCCTGCTTTGCCCGGATGCTGGTCGCAGGGCGCCACGCGCGAGGAAGCGCTTGCGAACGTGCGTGAAGCGGCGGAGGGATGGCTTGAGGCTCAGCAAGACAAGATTGAGCGCACGAACGCCCCTGGTCAAGTCGAACTCATCACGCTGTAGGTCATGCCAAAGCTTCCAGTAGTTAGTGGCCGAACGGCAAGAAAGGCGTTCGAGAAGGAAGGCTGGATGTTCGACCGACAGAAGGGCAGCCACATGATTCTGGAAAAACCGGGATTCGTGGCACTCCTCTCTATTCCTGATCACCGGGAGCTCGATACCGGACTTCTGCGAAGCTTGATCCGGGAATCTGGACTGACGGTCAACGAGTTTGTTGACCTACTATGAGCCCCGCAAAGCAGACACTGGATGCTCACATGGAGCTGACTCCCGGAATCGCGGGCGGGAAGCCTCGCATCGCGGGCCGCCGGATCACCGTGCAAGACGTGGTTGGATGGCACGAGAGGCAAGGCAGGAGCGTCGATGAGATCACCGCAGATAATGATCTTGGTCTCGCGGACGTGCATGCGGCCTTGGCATACTACTTCGATCACCAGGCCGAGATCGACGGCTCCATGCGGATAAGCGAGGAGTTGGTCCGGTCGGTACGCGAGCAAACGCCATCCACAGTTGAGGCAAAGCTCTCCAAGGCCAGTGGTTAGGTTCTACACCGATGAGCACATTCCCAGGGCGGTTGTCCGAGGTCTGCGTCAACGGAACGTCAATGTTCGATGGGTATTGGATGATTCGCCGTTAACCAGATTCGAGACCTGCCTGAGCGCGCTGCTTAGTGGCCTAGTGTTATTGCTCCTGTCCCTCCCCACGCCGCCGCATCTCTGCAACTGCCTCGGCCAACTCCTGCGTCAGTGTGGTATCGCCCCACGCCGAGTATGCCGCGAGCAGCTCCTCGTAGTACCAGAGAGTCTGCTCTCGGGAAGCACTGAAGCGGTCCCACACGCGGTGCCCAACCTCAGGATTGCGCAGGTCCCGCACGATGCTGCGGGCGTTGTGCAGCTTGTCGCACCCGCTTACCAGGCGCACCTCCGCCGAGGCTCGGCGAATCCGCTCGATGTAGGCTTCCTTGCGCAGCCGCCAGGGCGGCTTGGGCGAGCCCATGCAGTCGCTGCATGCCTCCACGATGTCCGCAACTTGCTCGCCGAACTGCTCTCGGATTTCGAGCAGGACGGGCTCTCCGCCAGCGTCCTCTACCGCGTCATGCAGCAGCGCGGCGATGGCGCACTCCTCGGAGCCGCCGAACTCGAGGACCAGGGCGCTTACGGCCATCAGGTGGCTCACATAGGGCACCGCAGAGCCCTTGCGAAGCTGCCCCGCGTGGAGCCGAGCGCTAAGCGTGAGGGCCTCCTGGAACTTTTCTGAGAGGATCATAGTGCCAACCTACTCTTCTATGGGACGAATGGGACCAATAGGACGTATGAGTCCCATTCGTCACATAAGTATCATTCGCCCTCGATTCACGCCTTATAGGGGTGGACCCACGGCTTGCGGTAGGGCCTCGCGAGCAGCCGGTTCGCCTCCGCATCGCCGCGAATCTCGCCGCGCTCCGCGTCCCAGTGCAGCGTTCGGCCCACCTTCATCGCCAAGTTCGCGAGGATGCACGCCGAGGAACTGATGTACCCCTCCTCAATGTCTGCCACCGGCCTGCCGCCCTGCTCGATACACTTGAGAAGGTCCAGCATGTGGTAGCGAATTGCCGGCGCGACGTGGCGCTCGAGGTCCTTCTCGGTCTTGTCGATGGGATATTGCTCAAGCTCATAGGTCACTTCCTTGTGGCTGGCCTTGCCTTCCATCGGCTGGAAGTCGTAGCCGTTGACGCTCACCTTCAGCGAGCCCTTGTCGCCATAGAGCGTCGCGCCCCACGGAATCGTTGGGTCGTTCGCGTGGCCCCAGGTGCGATGCTGCCACACGACCTTCGTGGGGCCGAAGTCAAACGTGGCAAGCTGAGTGTCCGAGATATTCGCCTTGCTCGCCTTGTCCACGAGAATTCCGCCCTCGGACGAGACGCTCTGTGGGGCACCCAGGTCCATTAGCCACCGCGTCATGTCCAGCATGTGAACACACATGTCTCCCACGATGCCATTGCCATACTCGGTAAACGCCCGCCAGCCGCGCGGATGAGCAATTCGGTTGTAGGGACGAAGGGGTGCGGGCCCAGTCCACATCTCCCAGTCGAGGTTTGCCGGCGGAGCTTCGTCGGGCGGATTCTCGCGGGCGCGCATGTGGTAGTAGCAGTAGTTCTCCACCAGCGCGATATTCCCAAGGCGGCCATCCTGAACTATCTTTCGAGCCTCGGCAATGTGAGGAGTGCTGCGCCGCTGAGTGCCTATCTGCACCACCCGGTTGTGCTTACGCGCCGCGGCGAGCATTGCCTGCCCTTCGCGGATGTCCGTGCTGATTGGCTTCTGGCAGTAGACGTGCGCTCCAGCTTCGACTGCGGCAATCATATGCAGCGCGTGCCAATGATCCGGAGATGCGATGAGCACGATGTCGAGGTCCTTCGCCTTCAGCATCTCGAGGTAGTCGGAATACGTTTGAGGTCGCTTGTGGCTCGCCTGACGCTCGGCAACCATCGTCGCGGCCTCATCAAGCAGGCGGGAATCTGCGTCGCAGAGCGAGACCACCTCGACTGGCGAGACCTGTATCAGCCGGAAGAGGTCGCACTTGCCATACCAGCCTGTTCCGATCAGCCCCACGCGGTACTTCTTGGCTTGCGGCGCGGCAGTTGCTCGGCCGGGCAGCGAGACAGCGGCGCCGGCTGCAAGACCCGCGGCGGCGTGAATAAGTTCTCGGCGATGCATGGCGTACCTCCAATTGAAACGACTGGCACACTGCTATTCGCCGCACTAGGTGCGATTAACCTGCAACATCACGCGAAGGTAAACCCGTAGCAGTGTGTGACGACACTCTTTGGGACAGGGCCACTACATGACTAAGAGTCTTCAGGCTGGAGTTTGGTTTGAACTGGCGGGCGGCGCCATTGGTACGTGGCTCAGTATCGAACTCAACTTTGTGCTGGACACGGGGCGAATTTGGTGGCTGACTTTCGTCCCGTCGTTCCTCGCAGGCGCAGTGATCGGGGAGCGAATACTGAGGCCGGCAGCATGCAGAAACGTTTGGATGGCCGGAATACTTGGCGCCGTCACCTCACTGGCAGCGTTTCTAGGATGGATACTGCTCTATGTTCCGCTGGCGTCCTTAACAGGTCCTCGCGAAGGAACCCCGATGATGCAGTCCTTGAACAGCGTCGTCTCGCCGATCGGCGGCTTCTATTGGGTCGTTTTCATTCTTCCGGTCGGAATCTATGCGGGAGTTCTGCTCTATGCCGTAAATGGCGCCGCCCTCACCCTAAGGGCGACCATCCACCGAATGCGAGGCCGCTCCGTGCTCTAACCGGGTATAGTCTGCAGGGGGATGTCCAATGCAAGTGGACGACTACTTGGCTTCTATCACCGAGCGAACGACGGAGCTAACACGGAGACTCGATGCCGCAGTGATTGGACGCTCGCCCGAGGACCTTCTGAGGCAGCCGAGTGCAGGAGTCTGGAGCCCCGCCCAAGTTGTCGAGCACTTGGTCATTACGAATCGCTCTTATGTGCCCGTGATGCGAGCGGCAATTGATCTGGCGCCTCGGGATTATGGCGGCTCCGAGGCAAAGCTGAGCTTTATAGGCCGTACGATAGCGAAGATGGCGGGGCCTGGAGGAAATGCCCCGGCTCCCAAGTTCCTGTTCCCAACGAACCGGCCCGACGTTGACGCTGTCTTGGTTGAGTGGCGCGAGCAGCACGCCCAGATACTCGAGATCGCCGTGGCAGCCAAGGGAGTCGACCTGTCGGTTGTGAAGATAAGAAATCCGTTTGTGAAGTGGGTCCGTCTGAACCTCGTCGACTGCTTCGAGATCATGACGGTTCACACGGACCGGCATGTGGGCCAGATCGAAGATAGAGTTGCAGTTCGGGATATGCCGTAAGCGGCACGGAATCGCGCGGCATTTGGCTACTCGTTGATGCGGTCCTTCGTTCCCGCTAACACCATGCGGGAATGACGAGCCGCGGAACGGTCCTTCGACTGCGGCTCGATAGGGCTGAGCCGCGCTCAGGATGAGCGGGTTGGCAGGCTCAGGATGAGCGGGTGGGGGCTCAGTGCTTACGGGGAACCTGAGACTGCTGTGCCCAGAATGCCACTGACAACAGAATTGCCCGTCTAACCTCAAGGAGGTGTACACGATGAAATTGAGATGGATTGCGACGATGGCTGTCGCGGCGCTAGTCGTACCGCTCGCGGTGAATGCGCAGGGTCCTCCCGGTGGCCCAGGCGGCCAGCGTGGCGGCGGTGGAATGGGCGGCGGCGGGCGCGGAATGGGTGGCAGGCCACTGGGCGCCGCGCAGATTCCGGTCGACTACCTCGCCAAGGAGCTGAAGCTCACCGCGGATCAGAAGACAAAGATAAAGGCTATTCAAGATAAGCTGCGAGCAGACTCTACCAAGCTCTTCTCGGGCATGCGTGGGCCAGGCGGTCCCGGTGGACCGGGCGGCCCTCCTGGCGGTCCAGGCGGGGCACGCCCAGCGCCGCGCAGATCCTCGATAGATCACGGCGAGGGTGGATTGATTCTGGTTCAGGGACCTCCCGGCGGCGGTGGTCCCGGCGGACCCGGCGGATTCCAGATGCCGCCGCAGATTAGGGAAGCGCTCGAGAAGCTGCGAGCCGCCGGCGAGAAAGCGAACAAAGACGTTGAGGCCATACTCACTCCGGAGCAGCGCAAGAAGCTGCCTGCTATTGTTGCAGAGCTCACAGACCTTCGAATGATCGGGGTTCCGCTAGGGGCATTGGCCGAGCTTAACCTCACCGCAGACCAGAAGAAGAAGCTGCGAGCGCACGCGACAGCTCTCAAGAAGCTCATTCCACTGGGCGGTCCCGGCGGGCCTCCCGGCGGTGGTCGCGGACCTGGCGGACCTCCCGGCGGCGGAGGACCCGGCGGCGGTGGCGGGGACCTGCGCGAGAAGTTCCAGGCCGCCCGCGAAGCAGCTCTGGGCGTGCTGACGGCCGGGCAGAAGGCAATCATCGAGAAGAACCGCCCGCAGCGCGGCGGCTTTGGCGGTGGGCCCGGTGGCGGTGGACCAGGCGGCGGCAGGCCCGGAGCAGGTGCCGGACAGGGGAGAACCCGAGTCTAGACGCCTCAATCACATAGACTAGCATCGATGGACAGGATAGTGCCGTCATCCTGATCATCCCGTCCATCGATGCTGACTGCCGTCTGATCTTAGCGACGGAGAGGAGTACACATGGAACGTTCTGCAGCAGACTATCAGGCCTCACGCCTCGAACGAATCTCAGCAGCGCTGGCGGATACTCTCAAGACAACGAGGGCGGAGCACCTGGACTGGCATCCGCCAGGCGTCGATG
>VFKD01000662.1 GCA_009885735.1 bacterium | reverse complement strand
GCGCTGCCGGACGGCCGGCTGCCCTGGTCAAGAAGCGGACCCTGCGGCGATAGCCCTCGTAGGAGGGTTCGGAATGGCAGGGTCATTTGTTGGGGCTCGGCTGGCAGCAGACCTTTCAGACTCCATACACATGGCTCTGTTTGGCGCTACAGTTGTTGCTGCAGCGTTGGCGATGGTCCGCTCGACGATTGGCGCCGAGAGATCAGATGCACCGACGGACACGCGCCGCACCTGGACTATGCCGATAGTCGGCCTCGGAGTGGGCCTCCTAACCGGAGTCGTAGGCGTTGGCGGGGGCTTCCTCATTGTGCCCGCGATGTCGCTGGCCGCGGGCCTGCCCATCAAGCGCGCTATCTCCACATCGCTCTGGATTATCTCGGCAAACTCCATGGTTGGCGTGATCGGCTATTCGTCTCATGCAACCATCGCTGCGGCGCCGGCAGCTATCTTTCTGGTTTCGGCGCTCTTTGGAATGCACGCGGGACAGCGCATCGCTGCCCGAGCGCAGCCCAGGCAACTCCGGCTTGCGTTCGCCTGCTTCCTCGTACTCGTTGGTGCATTCACTGTATTCAGGTCAACCGTTGATCGCTACAAGTCTCACAGCCGATCACACGCTGTGAGCGGCCAAATAGCCACGTGATTCATCTGATGCTGGGTCGCGATGAGTGTACGGACGCACGACTGGACCGAGCCTGCGGCGAGGGCATCGACGGCATCGTGCTTCCTATTTCCACGACACGAACCGGACTTCAAACCAGCATCGACAGAATACAGAAGGCCGGCATGTCGGCGTGGGGATACCTCATGGTGGGCCGCGACGAGCAGGCTGCAGGCGCTCGGCCGGATTGGCTTCACACACCTCCAAGAAAGGAGTGGCTTCAGAGCTTCTCTGGATGGGAGGGTGCGACTGAGGCATCCGTATGGCCCTGGATATCCGTCAACAATGTGGAGGTGTTTGACTACGCCGTCGCTCGCATTGCTCGCCTTCTGAACTCCTCTCCAGGGCTTGACGGCTTCTGGCTCGCGGGCATCCAGGGCGCGCCGCCTGGGTGCGGATGTGGCGCCCCCATCTGCCGGTCGTGGGACAGCTCGTACGGGCCAAAAATAGCGACTGGACCGGATACTGCATCGGAGATCGCGTACACACAGGTCTTCATTGAGGCCTGCCGCGACGCAGTTCCGTTCGCCACGCTTCGCCCCGTTCTCATGAGCGAGCGTGCGGTATTGGACGGTGCTTGCCCAGACTGCCGCGCGGCACACAACCATGCGTGGTCGGCCCGACTGCATGCGGCGCTAGCCGCTGAGCCGCTCCTGGGTGAGATATGCACGCGCGAGCTCGCCGAGTACAATGGAACCGGCGCGACCATCGTAGACGTAGAGTTGATAGGCCGAGAATCCAGCGACAATGTTCGGCCACGGCAAGTTGTCTTCACCACGGATGCGGCGCGCGCCCATGCGGCTGTCGAGCTGGGCGCTGCGGGCGCGGTACTCGTGGAGAGTGAGGTGGATTGGTCTTGGAGGCCAACCGCAGCTCATTCGGCAGGCGAACGGCTCTCCTGAGGGTCGCTTTTCGGGTAGACTATATGGCACACAACAGGAGCATGATGGAAGATGCGCGTACTGAACGGATTTATACTGACGGGCATTGTACTCTTCTTTATCAGTGTTGCCGGACTTGTCTACGGCAATCCCCTCCTCACCGAGCCGGGTCAGAAAGTCAATCAGTACGCCTGGCTCGAGTACCTGGGCGCGGCTGTCCTCATGGTCATTAACGGTCTAGTCTCGATCTGGGTCGCGCGCAGACACGAGGACCAAAGGCCGTCCCAGTCGGCTCCGCCAAGCGGAGGCAGTCAAGCCAATGCGGATGCTCCTACCGCGGCCGAAGCCGCGCAATAGAATTGAACACAACCCTCCTCTGGAGAAATGAGAACACATGGTGCTGGAAGATCTAGTCCTCAGTGAAGTACACTGCGCGGAGTGCAACAAGCCGATATCGTCGATCCCCGCATGGCTGTCGAACGCGAAGGTCAAGTTTCAGTGCGAGGACTGTCGGCAGAAGCATCCGCGCGTTCCCGGAATGGCGGACATAGAGTCTCGCAAGGCCGTCGTTGTTGCAGCGAGTGTGCCCGACCCCGTCGAACCAGATGAAGAGATTGAGATAGACGAAGCAGAGGACGACACGGAAGAGCCGGAGTAGGTACAGGCACGCAACGCTACGCTCACCCTCTGCGGCCGGCAACGTCAAACATCAACGGTTTGGTGAGTTGCCGCGTAGGAAGTGCCTCAACCACGAAGCACGCCAATGTCGCGAAAAGGGCAACAACAGAGCCGTTTCCCTTCCCTGCGTCCTCTGCGTTCTCTCCGGTTCAACTGTCGTTGACGTTCTCCGCCCTCCTCCGTGTCTCTGTGTCTCTAGCGAAGCGGGTGGTTCAAGGTCGTCCGCGGTACAATTGGCTGAGCCACGAAGCACGCCAATAACGCGAAATCGGCAAAGTCGGAGCAGGTGCGTTTCTCTGCGCCCTCTGCGTTCTCTGCGGTTCAAATGCCGTTGACCTTCCCCGCCGTTCTCCGCGCATCCGCGTGAGCCCGCCGTTGTCTGGCCCGTCGTCGTTCCCCAAGTAGGACTTCCCCGCCAGACGGCGAATCACTGACCAATGCGCTCGCCAACCTCGGGGAGCGTGTTGTCCCCTCATTACACTTCGACTGGAGCGCAGCATGAGCATACAGAGAGTTGGATTCGTGGGAACCGGCCTGATGGGCCTGCCAATGGCGCGCAACTTGCTGCGCGCTGGGTTCCAGGTGGCCGCGTACAATCGCACCCCTTTACGGGCGCACCCGCTCCTGGAGGAGGGCGCGACCATCGCCGGCTCGCCGCGCGAGGCGGCGGAGGGCGCGGACGCGGTGATTACCATCGTGTCGGACACGCCCGACGTCCGCGAAGTGATCCTTGGCGACAAGGGAGTGATGCACGGCGCTGCGCGAGGAACCGTGGTCATCGACATGAGCACCATCTCGCCGCGCGTCACCAAAGAGATTGCGGGCGACCTGGCTGCCAGGGGCATCGAGATGCTTGACGCGCCGGTGAGCGGCGGCGAGAAAGGCGCGATTGAGGGGACTCTCTCCATCATGGTGGGCGGGTCGCCGGGTGCGGTCGAGCGGTGCCGCCCTCTCTTCGAGGCGATGGGAAAGCGGCTGGTCTACTGTGGGACTCACGGACAAGGGCAGATGGTGAAGCTCTGCAACCAGATTGCCATTGCGAGCAACCTGGTGGCGTGCGCCGAGGCGGTCGCCTTCGCAAAGAAAGCGGGGCTGGACCCAAACACAATGATCGAAGCGGTGGGCGCCGGCGCGGCGGGAAGCTGGGTTATCAACGTCCTAGGCCCAAAGATGGCCTCGCACGACTTTGCTCCGGGCTTCATGGTGAAGCTGCAGCAGAAGGACCTTCACCTGGTGGCGCAGGCCGCATCGGAGATCGGCGCATCGGTCCCAGGAGCGATGCTCGCGAACCAGCTTTTCACAGCGGTCGAGGCCAGCGGCGGCGGGGACCTGGGCACGCAGTCGCTGGTAAGCGTTTATGAGAAGCTGGCGGGGCTGTAAGGGCTGCCTGACGGGCTAACGGCATTGAACATCGATGAACAGGATGGATAGGATGACCGGAGTTACATCTGGGACACCGTAAGTGGATGATCGGAGATGCTTTACAGACCGGACGTCGCATATTGCCCTGCATGCGTTGCGGGACGTGGTATGATAGCGCCGTGGGCAGGAACAGATACCAACATCATCGTCAGGATGGACCAAGGAACCGACACATGAGCACAATAGAAGTCACAGTACCCGATGACCTTCTCCGAATCATCGACGAGCGAGCGTTGGAACGCGGCAGCGATCGAGGTCAGGTTATTCGGGACATTATCGATGGAGTACTTCGCAACCCGACCTCCTCGGTCCAGACCTTCGACGCGATTCTTGCTCCTATCAGGCAGGGATTCGCGGAGAGCGGGATGAGCGAGCACGAGGCACTCGAGATGCTGCAGTCCGAACTCAAGGCGGTTCGTGCAGAGCGACAGCAATCACTGCATTAACTCTCTGACGAGGGCCAGTGAGAACTTAGCTGGGCAGGAGACTGACACCGAGACCATCAGTGTTACCGCCGGCGCAAACGTGCTGAGATTCCTTTTCCGGATCGCCGGAGGTGAAAACAGTAGTTAATCAAGACGCAACGATGGCTACAACGTACTAAAATGCAGGACGCCCACAGCCCAGCCGCAATATTGACGTCGGAGCTGGGCCAACCTGTGGTCAGCCACAGATCTGGCCTAGCGCAGGAACTCAATGAGCTTTTGGAGAAGGACCTCATGGTCTTTGATCTCGCACTCCCACACGACCATGGTGCACCACCCAAGGTCCGCAAGGGCATCAAGAACAGTGGTGTCCCGACTCGCGTTTCTTGCCAACTTTGCGTCCCAGTATGTCGTGTTCGACGCGGGCTTCACGGCGCGATCACAATCGTGATGTTGATGCCAGAAACATCCATGAACAAGGACAACTTTTCGTCGACTCCTGAACACGAGGTCAGGTCGACCGGGCAGGTCGGACGCATGCATGCGGAAGCGGTATCCTGCGCGATGGATGAGCCTCCGCACAGCAAGTTCAGCACCTGTGTTAACAGACTTCACCTTCCGCATAACTCCACTGCGCACAGTGTTGTCATAAACGTCCATAGCCATTCACCTTGTGATGGTCCAGATTCATTCGGTCGGTCCAAGTACAGCACTATCATACTCAAAAGGGGAGAAGCGAGTGTCGGACACAGTTAGGTTCATTGATCTGTTTTGCGGAATCGGCGGATTTCGCTTCGGAACAGAGAGAGTTCTTCGCAGCCGAGGACTCAACGGTGCGTGTGTATTCTCGAGTGATATTGATCCAGATGCTCGGCGCAGTTACTGTGCGAACTTCGGGGACCTGCCGCACGGGGATATTACACAAGTATCAGACGAAGCTATCCCTGATCACGACCTGCTACTGGCTGGGTTCCCTTGCCAACCATTCAGCATCATTGGAGCGTCCAAGGGCTTTGAGGATACCCGAGGAACGCTCTTTTTTGAGATTGCCCGCATCATACGTGCGAAGCGTCCAAGGGCGTTTGTGCTGGAGAACGTCAAGCAATTGGTCGGACACGACAAGGGACGAACCCTAAAGAAGATACTTGCTTCCCTCGACGAACTTGGATATTATCATTCACATCGGGTCCTGAACGCACTCGACTTTGGCTTGCCTCAGAAACGTGAGCGGCTATTCATAGCCGGCTTCCGCGACAACGTCTCCATGTCATGGCCAGTATCTCCAATACCGATGACACCTCTTAGCTCCATTCTAGAGCAAGAAGTGTCCGCAGAGTTCTATGCGTCGGAGTATATCCGCAACAAGCGCTCCAAGCACTGTGCGCCTGGTCCAGATCCTACCATCTGGCACGAGAACAAGGCGGGCCATATCAGCGCGTACCCGTTCAGCTGCGCGCTAAGAGCAGGAGCGAGCTACAACTACCTCCTCGTGGATGGCAAGCGCAGATTGACACCCAGAGAGATGCTTCGCCTCCAGGGCTTTCCGGACTCATTCATCGTTGCTTGTAACTATTCAGCCACTAGAAAGCAGGCAGGCAACGCAGTACCTGTTCCCGTCGTATCAGCCGTAGTCGAACGAGCGCTCGACGCTCTTGGCGTCGGGTCCAGTCCACCCTCGTACCTTGATGTTGATTCACGTCAGTACACGATGGTCATCGAGGAAAAACTCCAATATGGACGAACCAAGACTTCGGTCGGTCGATCGCGTAAAGCCCCCGTACCCGCTCGGGGAGTTCCCTAAGGACACGATACTCCGTATCGCGGCAGGTATCGTATACCTTGTTCATACTCGCAACAGTAGCGACCTAGAGGGCAAGGACTGGGAACGGATATTTGCGGAAGGAATTGGGGCTTCTTGGGTGCCATCAAACGTCGGCCTTGACGACGTTCGTATGGGCAATTGTTGCTGGGGAGCTAAGACAGTCAAGGATCGTCGGCCATCGGTGAAGACCACTGTTCGGCTGATCTCAGGGCGAAACAGTCTCGACTATTCGTACCGTCAGAGCGACTCGCGAGGGCTATCGCCTAAGGAGTTAGGAAGGCTTGTTCTAGGCATATGGAACGACCGGGTGTCTAGTGTTCGACAGCGCTTCGCCCACACTCGCACCGTTGTTCTTATCAAATCTAGTGACCTAGGTGAATGCGCACTCTTTGAGTTTGAAACACTTCGCTTTGAGCCAGAGCGGTTTGATTGGTCGTGGAACATACACGGCAACCTGGTTGGACATGACGACACAGGAGCACATCGCTTCACATGGCAACCTCACGGCTCGCAGTTCACGGTGATCGAATCGGTGCCGGACAACCGCATCGCCTTCAAGCTTAGACTACCGGGACCGTTGCCTCAAGACATCGCGCTGCAGCTACTAGGTTTCGACGAGTCTTGGATCGTGATGCTCTAGGACTGAAGTGTATGCGCGAGGCGGAACCCAGACGCATGAGCACAGGTGAACGCGCAGTGCCGCCGACGGACACACACCTCGGGCAGTTCAGTGTCGCACTGTGGGCGGTCGCGAACAGAGCCAGGTCCAACAGGCGCGGAGTGCCCGGTGCCAATGGGCGCCCTGTCGACGCGCAGTACACAGCGCTGCACGGTAAGATCACCATCAACGGCAGCAGGTGTCGCGACACAGGCCGCTGATGTACCATGGGCTGGCTGTGCTACCATCTGACTACGCAGGTAGACTCAGAAGCGCCACGACGAGCACAGGGACAGGAGAGATCAAGTGAAGATACTCAGGCTGGAGGCCCACGGTTTTCGGTCCTTGAAGGACATCGCCTGGGAGCCTGGTGACCTGAACGTTGTCATCGGACCGAATGGAAGCGGAAAGTCGAATTTGCTAAAGGTGATCGAACTCCTCGTGGTTTCGGCTCGCGGCGGCCTGGGCAAGCACATTCAACAAGCCGGTGGAATGGAGCCGCTGCTCTGGGATGGCACCCACCCAGGTTTGATTGTCAAGGTGAGGACATCCCCGGCGATCTCGGAACGTGATGCGCACCGCGGCAGACTTACGTACAGCCTCGGTCTAGCTCGGCTAGGAACCTCCAGCGCATACCGCGTCGAACGCGAACTCCTTGCAGATTACTACCGCGTTGAAAGCGGAGAATTGGATCAGCCTTTTAAGCTTATCGAGCGCACTTCTCAGCATGCGGTCATGTTTGACGAGAGCGAGAACGGCCTTAGCGCACCGGAAGAGTCGGTACCCGAGGAAGAAGCACTACTTTCCCTGGCCGCCGGACCGTTCACAACGAACCGCCTAATCGCGGCATACCGCACAAGCCTAACAGATTGGTGCGTCTACCAGGACTTTCAGACTCACAGCGCAGCCGCGATCCGACAGGCGACCCTAGCCCGTTCAGAGACAGTCGTTGCGCCGGACGGTCAGAACCTGATTTCGGTGCTTCATACGCTCTACACGACGAGCCGGGAGTTCAAAACGGCTGTGAACGCAGCAATGTCGGCGGCGTTCGGCAGCGACTTCGAGGAGTTGGTATTCCCGCCGGCCGCCGATCAGCGCATCCAGCTCAGGGTGCGCTGGAGAAGCCTTAAGCGCGAGCAGACGGCGGCAGACCTATCGGATGGGACCCTGCGATTCCTATTCCTTCTAGCAGTGTTGGCCAACCCGAACCCGCCGGGGCTAATCGCCATTGATGAGCCGGAGACTGGGCTGCATCCCTCAATGCTGCCGATCGTGGCGGAGCACGCTGCGGAGGCTTCGCGGAAGTCTCAGGTTATCCTGACGACGCATTCGGCCGAACTCCTTGACGCGCTCAGCGCGTTTCATCCGACGACCACTGTTGCTCGGTGGGAGTCCGGAGAGACGCACTTGCAGGTGGTCGCCGACGAGACACTCCGCCATTGGCTAGGTGAGTACACGCTTGGCCGCCTCTATCGCAGCGGAGAGTTGGAGACGGTCGCGTGAGGTTCGTACTTCTAGTCGAGGGCCATACTGAGAAATAGGCAGTTCCAGCACTTCTGAAGCGTTGACTGGACCCGAAACTTCCATCACCGGTGGGCATCACTCCAGTTGGTGCTGCTGGACCCTTCGACTCCTCGACGATAGGGCTGTCGAGGGCTCAGGGTGACAGTATGCGGCTAGACGGTGGCTGTGGCCGCATACCGGCGAGTGCCTATCCGTGAGCCCCTGGTTTTCATGCCTGATCGTGAACGGAGTTCATGGAGTCTCCTAGTTGATTGCTTCGTTCCCCCTGCTCAAGGCAGCACCCGCGCATCCCGCTCTCTCACAGTGTATAATCTCAACCGTAATGAAGCCGCCGCGGCCCGTGCCGCGTGCGGCCCAACCCAAGGAGTGAACCCAAATGCTGCGACGTATCCTGCCGGCCCTCGCCGGTCTTGCCCTAGCAGTTCTCTGCCTCCCCTCAATTGCCCAGCAGCCGCCGTTCGCCGGCGGAGGCGCCATGGCAGGCGCAACGGACCCTGCTGTTGATAAGCTGAAGGCCGCTGCCGCAAAGCTCGAGAAGCAGCTGAAGGCGAAGCCGAAGGACGCTAAGCTTAAGATGCAGACCGCTGAAGCCAACTATAAGGCTGGACACGCGATGATGTTCAGCGCACCTCTTCCGCCGCGCGTGAAGTATCGCGGGGCGCTGGTTCACTTCCGCCGTGCGCTTGAACTGAATCCGAAGCATAAGCTCGCAGCCGAAGAAAAAAAGACCATTGAGGACATCTACACGCAGATGGGAATGCCTGTTCCAAAGTAGGAACTACAGGCGCAGGCCGCGAACCACGGTGAGGGTGGCGACGGATCGCCGCTCTCCGTGGACGGTGAGAGTATATGACAGGTCTCACGTCGGCAGCCGTTGCTCTTCTATTGGTCGTCATCGCATGGCAGTGCGGTGAAGCGGTTCTCTCGCGCGTAGCCCGCGGGCGGTTCGCACCCGTTGAGCATCTTCTCGCGAGCATTGGCCTTGGGCTCGGAATGCTGGGTTTCTTACCGTGGGTGCTAGGAGCGGCCGGCGCATTCACCGTGCCGTCTTGCCGCTTTGCGATAGCAATCCTCTCGGCAGCCTCCGTTATTCGCATCATCTGGGCAAGGCGACCCGTTTTCCGGGTTCGCCCGATCGCAATTGCCGACGGCTCTGGCCCCTCTTCGCGCGACCCGGACTCGACCACTCCGCTCTGGGCTTGGGTGCTCCTAGCAGTATGCGGAGTGTTCCTTGCGAGCGGCGTGTTCCGCGCGATGGACCCGATGGTCGACTACGATGGGCTTGCCTACCACGTCGCCGCTCCGAAGCAATGGCTTCACCTGGGCGGACTGATGGCGCTGCCCACGCAGCTTCACACGAACTGGCCGATGGGCCACGACCTGCTCAACGGGCTGCTCATCTCCGTGGCAGACCCATCTGCGTGCAAGGTGCTTGTCGCGCTCAT
>VFKD01000019.1 GCA_009885735.1 bacterium | reverse complement strand
TGGCGGGCGGGACGCCCGCGCTCCGGACATTGCATGTGGCATGCGCATCTCGCGCATGGACGCTCACGGGCGAGACGCCCGTGCCACGATAGAGTTTAGGAGCGCGCCTGTCTCGGGCGCATAGAGCTCGAGCAGACCGCATCAGAGGACGTTGCGCATCGTAGAGAACGTGGCGGGCGGGACGCCCGCGCTCCGGACATTGCATGTGGCATGCGCATCTCGCGCATGGACGCTCACGGGCGGGGCTCCCGTGCCACGAATAAACCTCGGAGCGCGCCCGTATCGGGCGCATAAGGCTCGGGCAAGACCGCATCAGGGAGCTTTGCGCTTTGTCGCGAACGTGGCGGGCGGGACGCCCGCGCTCCACTGGAACAGATCGGGACACGCGAGAACAGGGACGAAGCGCTGCTTCGTCCCTGTTATGCATCTGCGAAACTGCTGCTGAGGAGGCTCGAAGCGCTACATACCGAAGTCACTCGCATGAGCGCTCCACCACGTGCTCCACGACACCTCTTTTCGATCGATGTAGTAAAACTCGATCATCAGCCGAATGCGCTTCGTCGCCAGCGCACGATCCGTGGTGTTGAGCGCGCGCAATATCCCAACCTGGCTCGAGCTCTCCGGCGCCTTGTTCAGCACCTCGACGATAATCTCCGGTCGCAGTAGAAAGATCGGAGGCACCTTGATGCACTCGTAGTCCGGCTCTCTGAATCCTACACCTTGATTAACAATGCAGGCGCTCTGCTTCCAATTGTGCTGGTGGTCCGGATCTAGCCCATGCTTGCCGTTTACGTGGCTCTGGTACCACGTAGTAAGCACCGAATCCTCTACACGGCTATACCCAAATCCATAGTGAGTACCGCTATATCGAGTAGCCCTGCACGATAGGCAGGACTCTTCCTTGCGGACCTCGCCGGTGAAGACCCCGGCAGCATAGCCCGCAATCAACAGAATGACCAGCACAACAGAAATCGACGCTATTATTCGGCGCATTGTCTTGTCGCCTTACTCCCATATTTTTTCGGCCACCAACAGCACGTCGCCGCCGATGCGGCGCATATGCAAAGGGCCTAACTGGAGAGCCATGTCGACCACTTCGACGCCAGCGCCCCCAACCGGTCCTGGAGCTCCGCGCCCGCCAAATATCTTTGGGGCCACGAACATCTGGACACGATCTACGAGTCCTCTTTCCACAAATCGGGCATGAGTCTCTGCACCGCCCTCAACAAGAACGCTTATAAGCCCTTCACCTCCAAGCTTCTGGAGCAAGAACGCGAGGTCGAAGGAGCCGCCGGCCATCTGATCACAATCGATAATTCGTACTCCACTGCGCTCCAGCTCTGCTCTTGCAGCACGATCCGCTCTGCGGGAGGTCACGACCCAAGTCGCAACCCTCGATGCGCTGCGCACCAGTTGAGAATCCGCAGGCAGCCTTAGGCTCGGATCCAAAACTATCCGCACCGGCTGATTCACCACCTCCGGCAGTCTCGCCGTCAGCATCGGGTCGTCCGCCAGCACGGTGCCAATTCCCACCAAGACCGCCGAGCTTCGCGCTCGAAGCAGATGACCATACCGTCGAGCTGCGGCAGAAGTGATCCACTTCGAATCTCCGGTGTGCGTCGCTATTTTTCCGTCGAGCGTCATCGCCGCCTTGAGCGTTACGAAAGGCCATCCAGTCTTGTGATACACGAAAAAGGGACGGTTAAGCGCCACTGCTTCATCCCTGCACAGCCCAGACTCGACGTCCACTCCAGCGGCTCTCAGCATCTCGGCGCCGGACCCACACACCGCCGGGTTCGGATCTTCTACCGCAAATACAACTCTTCGAACTCCCGCGGCTATCAGAGCCTGTGCGCACGGACCCGTGCGGCCGAAGTGGCTGCACGGCTCTAGGGTAACGTACGCTGCAGCGCCCTTCGACCGACCGCCAGCCGCCTCGATCGCGACTACTTCCGCGTGCGGAGCCCCTGCATGATGGTGGTAACCCTCACCCACAATCTCATTGCCGACAGCCAAGACGCATCCGACCATCGGATTCGGTGCGGTGAACCCTCGCGCCGCGAGACGCAGAGCCCGACGCATGCATCGTTTGTCTTCCGCGGTGAATGAGTGGGTCACTCGCTGGGAGGCTCGTGCTGCTCGGATTCAGGCTTCTGCGCAAGGCCCTTCCACATGTCGCGACGAGCCGTGAGAAGCTGGAGGCGAATCTCCCTCATATCCAGCCAAGCAAATACCACCAGGGTGAGGACCAGAAGGAGACAGACCGTCCAGTACGACGCGACCAGCATGGTTTTGACCACCAGGGCGCGACGAAGCTCCTCGGTAAGAATCGCTGGAAACGTTCGGTGAAAGGCGGGATGGTAGATGCCGAACGCAGTCATGGCGATCACCGTGGCGAGGACAAACCATGTAAGGGTTCGCAACCTTCGCTGACGCGGAGTGAGATCGAACCGCTTCCGAATGGACCGATGATCGTCTGGCATGGCTAGGGTCCTCCCAAAGCAGCCTTTCGGAGTGCGGCAATCCGCATAGCGACGCCCTCTGGATGTCCGTATAGGGCCGAACCGGCCACAAGCACATTTGCCCCCGCACGGCACACCACTCGAGCAGTCTCTGCCGATATGCCGCCATCCACCTCGAGGTCTATCTCCCTGCCGCACTTCTCGAGCATCGCTGCTGCCGACGCAATCTTGGAGACCATTGCCGGAATGAAGGTCTGGCCGCCAAAGCCTGGGTTCACCGTCATCACCAGCACGAGGTCCACATCGTCCAGCACGTTCTCGATGGCACTCAGAGACGTAGCAGGATTGAGCGCGACTCCCGCACGCGCGCCAACGGCTCGGATTGAGGCGAGCGTTCTCTGAAGGTGAACGGTCGCCTCGGCATGAACCGTGATAATCTGCGCTCCAGCGGCAGCAAACTCCTCCACAAACCGCTCCGGCGCCTCCACCATCAAGTGTACATCAAACACTGCCTTGGAGGAGGACCTTAAGGCTCGCACGACGGCCGATCCAAACGTGATGGGCGGCACAAACCGGCCGTCCATCACATCGAAATGCAGATACTCGGCGCCTGCAGCCTCGCACTCTGCCGCGGCACATGCCAGGGCGCCGAAGTCCGCGGAGAGAAGCGACGGAGCGATCCGCACGTTCATCGGCCCGACCTATCGAGCGGCACTGTCTGCTCGCTCACCGGCAGCGGATCGTCGCCATAGTATACGCGCACCGTTATCTCTTTGCCGTAGACCTCCACGCGCTCTGAGATCAGATCGCCCACGCCGTGCATCTCATCGATTGGAGTGTGAGTTCCCCGCGTGTCGTCGAACTCAACCCGCACTCTCCTCTCGCCCCTGCCGTCCTCTTTAATCTTGATTCGCAGGTTGAAGTTCTTTGGCGTTGAATAGGCCTCAGTGTCGTCAGTTCCGCTCGTTGGGTCGCCTTCATTTCCACTAGGGGGATCCATCTCCGGTGTCGGAACGTCTTTCGGTCCGTCACTCACCACCACACTAACCGCCGAGTCCCGCATCACGCGCTTGCCGGAGCGAGGATTCTGCGATATCACCGCATTGAACGCAACCTTGTCGTCAAGCTGCCGCGATGCGTTGCCCAGCGTGAGTCCTGCCGCCTTCAGCTTTGCTTCGGCCTGCTCCGCCGGCAGCTTCGTGATGGCCGGAACCCACACCATTTTCGAGCCTCGGCTCACCCACACGTTCACCGATCGACCCGGCCTGATGGGCCGACCAGGGTCGTAATCCGACCTATAGATGACGCCTGCCTCCATCTTGTCGCTAAACTCTTCGTGGGCTAGGAGCCGAACATTTACCTTATCGGCAGCCTCACGCGCTACATCGAGCTTCATCCCAACCAGGTCCGCGAGCCGCTGCTCAGGAGGCTTCGTAAAGGTCGCCATCCAGATTGCGGTGCCGGCGATGCCGACAATAATGAGAATGACCACAACCGTGGCCAGCGCTACCTTGAGGTACGGGGAGATACGGTCGTCTGCAGCTCGCGATGCGGCCATTCGATGCGCTCCTGGCGCCGGCTTCGGCGGCTCCGCCGCAACAGGCACAGGCGCGGCCTGAACGGCAACAGTCGCCTGCTGCCGTTGAGTTTCTAGCGGAGACCACGAGAGCGGCTTGCCAAACCGAAGGGCGTCTCTCACCGATTTGAGATCGCTCAGCAGGTCGCCCACTGTCCGATAGCGCTGCTCCGCCGTCTTCGCCATAGCCTTCATCGTGATGCCTTCAAGAGAGATAGGCACTCCCGGATTCAACGCGCGCGGCGAAGGCGTCGGCTCGTTCTGCTGCTTCATTGCCACGGCTATCGGGTTGTCGCCGGCATACGGAAGCCCTCCGGTGAGCATCTCAAAGAGCATCACCCCCAGCGAGTAGATGTCTGACGAGGGATTCGCCGGAGCGCCTGCAGCAACCTCCGGCGCCTGATAGTGAACCGCCCTTGCGAGATTCGAGGCGGCGGCGTCCGGCGAGGAGCAGAGCGCGGCGGCCACTCCGAAGTCCGTCACTTTCACAGCGCCCTCGGGACTCACGATAACATTGTGCGGCCGCAGGTCTCCATGCGCCAAACCCGCCACATGCGCATGCAGCAGCGCCTCGCCCACAGCCACGCCGAAGTCCACGGCCACCGCCAGCGTAAACGGAGCTATCCTGCGAATGCGATCCTTGAGGTTGATGCCCCGAACATACTCAGACACAAAGTAGGGCAGCCCCTCGTCCTCGCCAACCTCGTAGACCCGGCAGACATGAGGATGAGTGAGGTCCACGGCATACGTCATGCTGTGCTTGAGAGCACGGCCAAACTCTACGTCTGCAGTAAATGGTGTTTGAAGCACTTTGACGACCACCATACGGTTCATCACGCGGTCTCTGGCCTTGAACACAGAGAAGAGGGAGCTCTCGCCGACTCGCTCAACCACCTCGTATCGCTGGTTGATCACCCTCCCAATCATTGTGCGCTCCGACGGCGACTTATCGCCCTCCAGCCGGCATAGCCCAAGCTGAGAAAGAGCAGAACGCAGTAGGCGCCTACGAGGTCAATCCGTGCGAATTCGGGAAATGGCGCCTTGCGATCAACGAGGAGCTGGGTTCGCTGCATCGTGCCAAAGTATTGTACGGCAGGCACGGTGAGCCAGCCAATTGCCAGGAGAGCAACGAAGGTCGGACAGCAGTCACGTTCCGCCGACATCTCTTGTGCAGGCGGATCTGGGAGATTGGTCATCTGTTCGATTGCGTTACGCATAAACTCACTGCTTCAATAGCTGCACCGAAAGCTGGCGATGAGATGCCAGAACGGACAACACGGTTTTGGCAGGCACCTCGACCGACGGGAGAACGGAGCCGATGCGCTCGACCAACACAAAACGCAGAGCGCCTGCCAGCGACTTCTTGTCTCGGTAGCATGCCTCGACTATCGCTTCAGCCGACACATCTGCCGGAAATTGTGTTGGCAGCCCAGCTAACGCCAAGGAACGGACAATTCGCGAGGGAACAACTGGGTCCGACACTCCCATTTCTACTCCAATTAGCGCTGCGCAGACCATCCCTATCGAGATCGCCTCCCCGTGCTTGTATCGCCGGTAGTGCGTGACTGCCTCCAAGGCGTGCCCGATGGTGTGACCAAAGTTGAGGATCTCACGCCTGCCCTGCTCGGTCTCGTCCGCACCGACCACATCCGCCTTGAGAGCGCAAGAACGGGCAATCGCCTCCACCAGGGGGGCTGGCTCTCTGCGCAGAAGCGGCTTGATCTGGCTGGTAATGCGCTCAAAGAATGCCTCGTCGCAAATTATACCATACTTCAGAATCTCAGCCAGGCCGGAGCGTATCTCGCGCAGCGGAAGCGATCGAAGCGTGTTTGGGTCGATAAGCACCGCTTTCGGCTGGTGAAATGCGCCCACCAGGTTCTTGCCCGAGGGCAGATCCACGCCCGTCTTGCCGCCCACGCTCGCATCCACCTGAGCAAGGAGCGTGGTGGGAATCTGAATAAACTGAACCCCGCGCAGGTACGTCGCAGCCGCAAAGCCCACCAGGTCCCCGAGCACGCCTCCCCCAAGCGCCACCACCACTCCACGACGGTCCAGCCCAGCTTCTACAAACACAGAATAGAGCCGCTCAACGGTGCTGAGCCGCTTGTGACGCTCGCCGGGAGGAACCAGGGTCAGCGAACTTCCAAGCCCCATCTCTTTGAGTGCCGCCAGCAGGGGACCGCAATAGAGCGCGGCAAGCCGAGGATGACTTACCAGGCAAACGGACGTGGGCGTGCCCATAGCCAGCGCCACCTCGCGAGCATCATTGAGAAGTCCGGGCCGAATGCGAATCGGGTACGAACGCATACCCAACTCCACGGTGACGGTGCGATCAATCATGTCTGCACTTCAGTGGTGGTCGCACCGCGATAGAGATCACACACTTTGTGTGCAGCGGCCTCCTTCGACATTCCAGACGTCCTCACTACCGCGTCTGCCGCTGCGAGATAGGCCGGACGGCGCTCGGAGAGCAGAGCCTCGATTCGCTGCCGTGGGTCGGCGCTTTCATTCAGGAGAGGCCGATGGCTTCGGCCCGCAACTCGGCTCAGAATTGTCTCGACCGACACATCCAGCAGCACCACGAAGCACTCAGACCGCAGGACCACACGATTCTCCGCGCGCAGCACCACCCCACCTCCCGTGGAGATAACGCGGGGCCCGGCCTCGCACAGCCTGGCGAGCATCCGGCTCTCCTGTGTTCGAAACGACTCTTCCCCCTGCGCGGCAAAGTAGTCCGCGATGCTCATTCCCACCTCGGCCTCAATGGCCGCGTCGCAGTCGGCAAAGTCAAGGCCCAAGAGTCGAGAGCAGCGTCGCCCGATAGTGGTCTTGCCGGAACCCATAAAGCCGATGAGCGCCAAACTCCGCGTGTGGCTCATCCCGCGGATTGGTAACCTCGCTCCGAGATAGCAGCCAGGTACGCCCGGTAGTTTCGCAGCAGCTCGTCTATGCTGTCGCCGCCGAACTTCTCGATAACCGCCTCCGCGAGGACGATGCCTACCATCGCCTCGCCGATAACTCCGGCGGCAGGCACCGCGCACACGTCTGACCGCTCGAAGTGGGCCGTCACCGCCTCGCGGGTCTGCATGTTCACGGACCTCAACGGAGCCTTAAGCGTGGAGAGCGGCTTCATGGCAGCTCGCACGACTAGCGGCTCACCGTTAGTCATTCCGCCCTCCACACCGCCGGCGTTGTTGGTGGTTCGGCTGAAGCCACTCGCCTCGTTATGAAACACCTCATCGTGAACCTGCGAGCCCGGCCTGAAGGCCACGCCAAACCCCATGCCCAGTTCCACACCCTTTATCGCCTGAATTCCCATCAGGGCAGCCGCCAGCCTGCTGTCGAGCCGCCTGTCCCAGTGTACGTGGCTGCCCAGTCCCGGTGGACAGCCTGTTGCCACCACCTCGAACACGCCGCCCAGCGTATCGCCCCGCGCTCCCGCGTCATCTATGAGGGCGATAATCCTCGCCTCGGCTTCGGACTCGGCCACGCGAACGGGTGACTGCTCGGCCCGCTGCTCTGCGGCGCGATAGTCCGGCGCGGGCCCAAGGGCGACCTCAATGCCACCAAGGACTGCCACATGGCTCATCACCCGGATGCCACAGGCCGAGAGCAGGCACCTGCAGACGGCGCCCACGGCCACGATGGACGTGGTGTTGCGAGCGCTGGAGCGCTCGAGGATGTTGCGAAGGTCGTCCGTGCCATACTTCAGCATTCCTGCAAAGTCGGCATGGCCAGGGCGCGCCTCGACGATGGGGGCAGTCTCCGATGCTACAGGCTCCACCGACATTCGGTCGCGCCAGTTCTCGAAGTCTCTGTTGCGCACCACCAGCGAGATCGGTCCCCCCATCGCACGGCCAAATCGAATACCCGAGAGCACCTCCACCGTATCTGATTCGATCTGCTGCCTCGCGCCGCGGCCGTAGCCGCCCTGGCGTCGCTTGAGCTGCAGATTCACCTCGGCGAGATCGACCACAAGTCCTGCGGGGAGGCCCTCTATGATGGCTGTGAGCGCCGGCCCATGAGATTCGCCGCCGGTTTGAAATCGAAACACCTGTGTGCTGCTCCTTAGGCAAGGCCTGTATGAAGCGGAACTCGGCAGGCCGGGTACCGACTACACCAGACTCTCGCGTTAGCGGACAATGGGAAGCACCGGACGAGCAACCCCTAAAATACGAAAAAGGGAGCGACGGGCGTGCCCGTCGCTCCCTCATCTACGTCCTAGTGCCTAGCGCGGGCTGATCTGTGTTGCGCCCGCGGCTCCCGAGCCTGTTCGCTCAGGAATGATCGACGGGGTAACAAACACCAGCAGCTCGGTGTCTTCGACGCGATACTCAGTTGCGCGGAAGAGCTGACCGATGAACGGCAGGTCGCCCAGCAGCGGAACCTTCTTGGTGCTCGTACCGTCGTTCTTCGTCACGAGGCCGGCTATCACCATGGTGTCGCCATTGCCGATTATCCGCGAGATGGGACCGACTATCTGCTGCGAGATAATCGGCGCCGTCTGACCATCAGGTCCTGTCACCTGCCCTGCTACGTCATTGACGAAGGGCAGAATTGAGATCGAGATGGAGTCGTCACCATTGATTCGAGCTTGAACCGCCATGCCGGTCTGCGCGAAGATCGGGATCAGGGTCGTCTGGAGCACCACGGTGCCGTTGCCCGCGGCGACTGCACTCGTGATAAAGACTGGTATCTGCCGACCCACGCTCACCGTCACCGGCACGTTATTCAGCGTCGTCACCATCGGAGAGCTGATTAGACGTCCCTTGCCCTCGGTGAGCGAAGTTCGCAACTGCGCCGCGATGTTGCCTGTCGCGTAGTTCATGAAGACCTGACCGGCCGCGAAGCCTGGGTTGCCTGCGGTAAGGTTGCCCCGTGCAAGCTGCCAATCGATGCCGAACTGCTTCAGGTCGTTTTGTGAAACCTGCACAAACTCGGCCTTGATCATCAACTGACGGGGCCGAACGTCCAGGAATCGGATAATCTCCAGCAAGTCCTGCTTGCCCTGCTCCGTCTCATAGCTGAAGATAATAGTGTTGTCTAGGTCGTAGGCCAAGATGTCCACGACGCCATCCGGAATCAGGTTCCCAAGTCCGCCGCCCTGACCGCCGCCACCAAAGCCACCACCGCCGCCGCCCTGACCGCCACCACCAAAGCCGCCACCGCCGCCAAACTGGCGAGCTTCGTCAGGCAGGCCGCTCTCGGGTTCCTGAGATGTAGGCACAACGGGAGGAGCATAGACCGGGTTCAGACTCTGCAGCGGAGAAGACTTCAGGTTATCCATCTTCGCAAACGGCGTGGTTGCCTGAACGCCGCTCGCCAAAAGGCGGCGAAGCAATGGATCCGGAACCGAGGTCTGCTTGAGGTAGTTTACGACCTCAGACGGATTCGAATGGCGCAGGAATATTTTCTCCCGTCGCACTCGAAGAGGCTTCACCGGCTCACGAATCGGATCTACGACGGGCTCTTTGACAACGGGCTTGACCGGCTCCGCGCCTCTTGGCCCAACATAGTAGACACCGTTCTCCTCGCGAAGCGACGCCCCTGCGGAACGGCACATCGCGTTCAACACGGTGACAAGCGGCTTCCGATCCAGGGTGAGGCTCACTGTGGAGTACGGTTTGTCTGAATGCTCAATAACAATCTCGGCGCCGGTCTGCTGCATGAGCAGCCGAATTGCGGACCGCAGATCAGCCTCAACCAGATTGATGCTGTTCACAATCTTCTTGCCTACAGCGCTATCATCTCCGCTTGCAGGCGCAACCGCGATGAGGGAGAGGCTGAGAACCCCCAAAAGCGTACCCAGCGCTGCTGCGCCGTTCCCGGCGATTCGAGCGCGAAAGCCCATGTGCATGTCCTCCTCCGGGGACGTAGCCCCAGAATGTTACCGGCCCTTAACACTTCGAGAACTCCGGCGCAGCTTCCTGCTGCGCCGGAGTTTCTTCCTAACATTTAGGCCATTTGCTTACAACAAGTACAACAATACGCTCAGTTCAGGCTAGAACCGGCCACCGCCGCCGCCGAATCCACCGCCGCCGCCGCCAAACCCACCACCGCCGCC
>VFKD01000271.1 GCA_009885735.1 bacterium | reverse complement strand
CTAGATGCACCCCCACTCATTCCACAGCAGGTCCTCCAGGGCGGAGGGGCCGTTCACCAGCGCCTCCTTCATCTCGTCCGGAGTGAGCAGCCCTGCGGGAGGCGACATGGGATCGTGCCCAATGCGGGGCAGCTCCCAGTCCGGCCAGATTCCCCACACCCAGCCGGTGTCTCTCCAGTTTGCCCGCGATGTCCAGCCGCACGGCTTGCGCCGGTTCTGCGGCAGGAACTGCTCGATGCCTTCCTCCTCCAGCTTGATTTGTCTGGCGATCCTCGCTTCCGGCAAGGCGCTCTTCCACCAGCGCCGGTGATTCTTGATGTACTTCGGATTAGCCAGCAGTGCGTCCAGGTCCGTCTTCTTGATGAACCACCAAGGGCTGCCTACTCCGAACTTCAGTTCGCCCCTTCCATTGCGGCTGCGCCTTTGCACTCTGCGCTCGGCCTTCAATCGACCTGAGTTGATGAGATGCCTCACGGCGGTGACGTGGACTCCCAGCGTCTGGGCAGCCTGACGCACGGTGACAAAGAGACCACGGTCGCGCGCGGAGGCGGCAGTGATTCCGCGCACGGGAACGGGGTCGATGTTGAACTCCTCGCAGCCCTCGGTGAATTCACGAGCCTGGCCCCTGGCGCCGCGCTCCCAATTCGCTCGGCGCCGCTGGTAGTCCGGCCGCTCGAGCAGGCGCTCCACGTAGTGCAGGCTAAGGCGCAACGGAGAGCCGGGCACTCCGGGTTGGTTCTGCCACGCGGGAATGAGGCCGCGGCGGACTATTCGCTGGACGGATATTCGCGTGACGCCAAGGATGGCGGCAGCCTGCTTCGTGGTGATGAGCTCGTCGTCCGGCATGAGGTCGGGCGTGCCGGTGCGGTCGCCCCAGGCGAGCGAGAAGTTTGGGCCGTCCATAATGGCACGGCTAGAGGTTTCGACGGGTCGCTGTACTCTTCTGCGGGGCATGGGTGGGCTCCTTTCGACTTGAAGCAGACATTTGTCTGTTATAATGACGACGAGGACGACGGAATGGTTCCCGGGAACAACTGAGACTTTGCAGGAGACGGAAGAGCGGACTCACGGGGAGGCGCGATGAGATTCGTGAAACCGCTTGCCCGAGGGAGGACTACGACAGCTTTGGGCAACATTGCCAGAGTCATCTGATACAATAGGGAGGACGAGACTGGGGAGGTGAGCGCGATGGCTAGGGAGTTTGAGGGAACGTGGGAAGAGGTGGGCGTGCATGCGCCGGAACTTGCGGGAAGGAGAGTCAGAGTTGCTGTGCTTCAAGATGAGGCACCTGAGAAACTCGAACTGATCAACCCAGGGCAGAACGGCTCGAAGGACGCAGTGCTGGACATGCCCACTCCGGGCCTGGTCGAAGGACGGCACGGCAGAAAGCCATTCGGGGAGTGGACCGACTATCCTTTGGCGACCGACATTACCGACGAGGAGTTCGATGCGTTTGAGAAGGCAATTGCCGACAACAGGGCGATGCGCCGAGCGCTCGCACAAGAGCGGATAGGTTGAGACCTGCGGTCGTGGACACCAGTGTTGCCAGCATGATGTTCCGCAGGCGGACTAGCAGCACACCGTATGAGATGCTTCTGGTGAACTATGAGCCGTGTGTTTCATTCCAGACGATCGCCGAGATGCGGCACGGCGCCCTACTGGCTCAATGGGGGGCACGCACGCGAGAGGAACTGGAATCGTTCCTCAATGGCTTCAGTCTCATTGGTTACTCGGATGAGCTCGCGACAGCTTGGGCTGAGGTGATGGTGGACGCCCAACGGGCAGGCAGGCGTCTTGAGGCGGCGGACGCCTGGATCGCCGCCACCGCACGGCTGCTGAATGCGCCCCTGCTCACCCACGACAAGGACTTCTCGCCGGAAGCTGTGCCGTCGATAACTGTTCATCGATTTGCGGAGTAGCGCGGAGGAAGGGCGAGGGCGCCCCCTAGCCCCCGAAAGGGGAAACACGCATAAGGGCCGATGGGACGAATAGGACGCATGGGACCTATAGGACCGATGGGCTGGCGGGTCAACGGCGACCTCACCCCAACCCTCTCCTCATAAAGGCCGAGGAGAGGGAGAACGGCACCCCCTAGCCCCCTAAAGGGGGAATCGCGGGAGACGAGAGGCTTCGGGGAGTGGGCGGAAACGGCAAGGGCACCCCCTAGCCCCCTAAAGGGGGAATCGGGCGAGCGATGAATGGCGCGACCCAAGGTAACCAACGGGCCTGCGGCGAACATTGCGCTATGTCTGCTCAGCCCACTCTGCGGGTGTCCGCAATCGATTCCCATACAGGCGGCGAGCCCACGCGCGTGGTGATTGGCGGTGGGCCGGACCTGGGGACCGGTCCGTTGAGCGTGCGAGCCGCGCAGCTCGACAGAGAATTTGCGGATTTTCGGCGGGCCGTAGTGAATGAACCGCGCGGCAACGACGTTCTTGTGGGCGCGATACTGGTTGAGCCGACCCTCGCCTCTTGCGGAGCTGGGGTGATCTTCTTCAACACCGTAGGTACGCTCGGAATGTGCGGCCACGGGACCATCGGCCTGATGGCTACGCTGGCGCACCTTGGCAGAGCGCAGCCCGGCCCGATGGATATCGAGACTCCGGTGGGCGTTGTTACCGCCACACTACACGATGCGCACTGTGTCTCCGTGCGTAACGTCCCCTCGTTTCGACATTCGAAGGGCGTTCGCGTGAACGTGGAGGGCATCGGAAATGTGACCGGCGATGTGGCCTGGGGCGGCAACTGGTTCTTCATCACAGAGGACCACGGACATGCTCTTGAGCTTAACCAAGTAGAGCGCCTGACTCAGATCACGAAGCAGATTCGGGCCGCACTCGAACGGGATGGAGTCACCGGCGCGGACGGCGCCATCATCGACCACATAGAGCTGAACGCTCCGTCTCCTACCGCTGGAGTTGGCGGCCGCAACTTCATCCTCTGCCCCGGCGGCGCGTACGACCGATCTCCTTGCGGAACCGGCACCAGTGCGAAGCTCGCCTGCCTCTTCGCGGACGGAAAGCTCGCCGAGGGGCAGGTTTGGCGGCAGGAGAGCATCGTCGGCAGCGTGTTCGAGGGTTCGGTGGAGGTGCATAACGGCAAGATAGTGCCGACCATTCGCGGAACAGCGTATGTCACCGCGGAAGCCGAATTGATCCTGGACCCGGACGATCCGTTTGTCCACGGCTTCAGCGCGACCTAGCGAGGAACACGGCTATGTCCGCCCCAAAGCATGTGGTGGTCATCGGCGCAGGTGTGGTGGGCCTCTGCTGCGCCCACTATCTCCTCGAGCGGGGCCACTCGGTCACCCTTCTGGAGCGCGATTCGGAGCCCCTGACCGGCTGCTCGATGGGCAACGCGGGGATGATCGTCCCCAGCCACTTCGAACCGCTCGCCGCACCCGGAGCGGTATCGATGGGCCTGCGGATGATGCTGCAGCGGGACGGACCGTTTGGGATTCGAGCTCGGTTCGACGCGGACCTGCTCTCTTGGCTCATGCAGTTTCGCAAGTGCGCCACGGCTCAGCATGTTGCGCGGACATCCCCTCTTCTCCTTCGCCTCCACCTGGAAAGTCGCAAGTGCTACGAGGAGCTTGCTGAGCAGGGCGCCGAGTTTGGCTTGGTGACGCGCGGCCTCTTGATGCTGTGCAAGGAGACGTCGACGCTTAATCAGGAGGCGCACTTGGCTGAGAGGGCGAAAGCGCTTGGCCTTGCCGCGGAGGTACTGGACCCGGCGGGCACGGCCAGGGTCGATCCGTCCGTGCGGATGAGCGTCGCCGGCTCGGTCTTTTTTCCCCAGGATTGCCACTTCTCGCCGCATCGGTTTATGGCCTGCCTGCTGGAGCGAGTGAGGGCGGCGGGTGCCCGCATCGAGTGGAACTCGCCTGTGATAGGGTGGAGGTCTCGGGGAATGGGGATGGAGGCTCAAGAGGGCAGCAACAAGCCGTCCTGGGTGAATGGGCGAGCAAATGCAGTGAAGACGCCGAATGGCGAGATTGAGGCGGATGAGTTCGTGGTTGCGTGCGGCTCGTGGTCCTCGGAGATACTGCGCACTCTCGACATACCGCTCGCCCTTCAGCCTGGCAAGGGTTACAGCGTAACCCTTCTGAACCCCGACCCGCTTCCGACGGTCTGCTCCATCCTTGTGGAAGCTCGAACGGCGGTCACGCCGATGGACGGCGGCCTGCGAATAGCAGGCACGATGGAGCTGGGCGGACAGGACCACCGCATCAATCAGCCTCGGCTGAATGGAATGCTGGAGGCCTTCCCCACCTACTTTCCAGACTACGCGGGCACCGACGTAACTCAGCTTCCGGTCTGGACCGGACTACGGCCCTGCTCGCCGGATGGGCTTCCGTATGTGGGCAGAGACAAGGTGCGGCCCAACGTCATCACAGCGACGGGCCACGCGATGATGGGCATGAGCCTGGGGCCGATTACCGGGAAGCTGGTGGCCGGGATCGTGTCGGGGGATGAGCCGGATGGAGCGCTGGAAGCTCTGTGCCCGTATAGGTTCTTGAGAAGGTAGGGCTGCCGGCAGGGACGGAAGGGACAGAAGGGAAAGAAGGGACAGAAGTGACGAGACGATTCTCGATCGTAAGCTGCACACTCTGGTGCATCTGCCTTGCAGCGCAATTGCCGGATGCTTTTGGGCAGGGCACGGCGGCGGACTATGCTCGAGCGAACGGCCTGCGGGAGGCTCGCGCGGGCAGCGTGTACAAAACCCGAGTTGAGCCGCACTGGCTCTCGGATGGAGACCGATTCTGGTATCGGAACTCTCTTGCAGACAAGAAGAACGAGTTCATACTCGTGGAGGCCAACAAGGGTCTGCGACGCCCAGCGTTCGACCATGCGAAAGTTGCGGCGGCGCTGACGAAGGCTCTGGGCTACAGCGTGGACGCCGAGCGCCTGCCGATTACTTCCCTCGACTATCCTCCGCGTTCAAACCGGCTGGAGACAGCGGATGTGACAGCGATCGGAAAGACAGGGTGGAGGCCGCCAGAGCGGTTCGCCGCGAAGGCTCGCGACGGACGAACGGATATCTACGGAATCATCCATAAGCCCTCCAACTTCGACCCTCTGAAGCGGTACCCGGTCATTGAGAACATCTACGCCGGCCCACACGGTTCGCATGTTCCAAAAGCTTTCGCGGCCCATCACTCGTCGCAGGAGATGGCGGAGCTTGGCTTCATCGTGGTTCAGATAGACGGAATGGGCACCTCCAATCGCTCGAAAGCGTTCCACGACGTTTGCTGGAAGAACCTTGCGGACGCGGGACTGCCAGACCGTATTCTTTGGATGAAAGCCGCAGCCGTCGCCCGCCCGTACATGGACCTCTCGAGGGTGGGAATCTATGGCGGCTCCGCCGGCGGCCAGAGCGCCTTGGGTGCGCTGCTAGACCACGGTGACTTCTACAAGGCCGCTGTGGCGGACTGCGGATGCCACGACAACCGCATGGACAAGGTGTGGTGGAACGAGCTGTGGATGGGCTGGCCCGTGGGACCCGAATATGCGGAACAGTCGAACGTGACCCGCGCTGCGAAGCTGAAAGGAAAGCTGCTGCTCATCGTGGGCGAGATGGACACGAACGTGGACCCAGCCAGCACCATGCAGGTGGTGAACGCGCTCATCAATGCGGACAAGGACTTCGAGCTGCTGGTGGTGCCTGGCGGAGGGCACGGAATTGGCGAGTCTCCGTATGGCCGGCGACGCCGACAAGACTTCTTCGTGCGGAACCTCCTTGGAGTGGAGCCGAGAGCCAATCGCCCGTAGTGGCGCATGCCTGATTCTATCCTTGAATTCCTTCGACAGTATCTGTTGCTCACTGACACCTGCCTCGAACACAACATCAAGCTTCGACTTGGTCTGTATCGACTCGCGCGGCGCAACTTTGATTCGGTCCTGAAGGCTGCGAGCCAAGCTCCGAACGGCGGGGCTCTCGCCAAAGCTCTCAAAGCTGCGACAGGCTCGCAATTGGGCGTGAAAGCGAAGACTCTCGGCCACGTCTCCGGGCCGAACCTCAGTTTCAATCACCCGAGAAGCCACCATGCGAATCTCACCACGGAGCATTCGTCTCATCGTCACTTCGAGCGCCCACAGCACCGCCGGATCCGCAGTGACTTCGCGTTCCGCCCATGAGATGAAGCACGTGGAGTCCCATGCAATGCGCAGGGGCTTAGGCATAAGGCGCAGTCTCTTCTCGAACTCGCGCGAGAGCGTCCTCAGAATTCTCCCCTGCACGCACAATGCTCGATGAGCGGTGATACGAGAGCAAGGTCTGCTCGGAGAACTCGACCGCCGTGGATATCACAAGGACATCGAGTTGACGCGGGGTCAGCCCGACGGGCCCGAAACGCCCTTCACCTACGACCTCGGCCTGCGCACCGGTTTCCATGTGGTGAAGTACCTGCTCCAGCATAGGCTCCGCGAAGCGGCACACCACCCGCTCCTGATCGAGCTTCGTATACAGTCCGAACGTCCACGGCTTGCGATGAATGTTCAGGGACTCTATGACGCCTATGATGCGCGTGTTCGGCTCCGGTTCTTCCTTCAGTGCAGCATCGAAGAGCGGCAGACTCGGCGGGTCAAGCGTCACTCGGTTCAAATCTGTCCTGAGCTCAAGCCGACCGGCCTTTCGGGCCACGCCAACCAGTGCCCTATACCTATCCACAAGCCCAGAGCCCATGGTTTGACGAGGAGTGTCTGAAGCAAGGCTATTGATGTCTGCGATGAGTGTCTCAGCAATTCCTCCAAGGTCAATCCCGTCAGCTTCATCCGCTCGTGGCTCCAGCGTAAGGTTCAGGCTGCCCGCAGATACCGCCTTCAAGATGAATTGAACGTGATTGATCCGCTTTCCGGTTCGTTCCCTTAGTAGTGTCTCGAATGCTCCCCGCAGCGTCTCGGCAAGCTGCTCAACGAGCATCAGGTCGAGGTCGCTGCCCGGCGTGCCTAGGGACAGGTGGAGAACGGTCCCTTCCGTGTCCGTATTCAACTATTCTCTCCGTTCATTGCGCCAACAACGTACTGGTGCAAACTGTGTTGTACCGGATTCGTGTTTCCAAGTTCGACGCGCGTTCCGCATTTCCTCAGTGTTACTCTCCGCGGTTCGCCGAATCCGGAAGATGGCATTCCTCATCCGGTGTGGACTCTACACGGTGGTTCCTGTAAACGGGCGAAATCTTGTCGATTGTGGCGTGGATTCGGCCGACAGTTGCGTATAAAGACTATCACCACCGCGCACTCCCTGTAGTCCCTGCCTGCGCTGGGCTTCCGGGCGGGACAGCGCGGCAACAACTCACCATTGGAGGATTCAGATGTCGATCTCAAAGAGCGTGCTTCAGTCGTTGGTCGTGGCTGCCGTGGCAGGACTGTGTGGAACAGGACTCGCCGTCCCTGCTGTGGCTGCTCCGCAAACCGCAAAACCAAAGGTCGAGAAGGCTGCGAAGGGCTATGAGTGCCCGAAGTGCCACATGGCAATGACCGGTAAAGCTGCTGCGGACGCGTCCATGAAGTGTCCGCACTGCAAGGTGAAGCTGGCTGTCGCAAAGCCCGGAGACCACGCGCACGCGGGCAAGCACACAGGAGCGACAAAGGGCAAGCACTCCCCCGAGATGATGGGCAAACAGATGGGCGCCATGATGGGCAAGCACATGGGGGCAATGAACGGGATGGCTCCGATGGGCTCTCCCAGCAAGCACAAGACGGCTGCAGGCTTTTCGTGCCCGCATTGCAGCATGAAGATGGTGGCGGCGGACGCAAAGAAGGCGCAGATGGAGTGTCCTCACTGCAAGGTGAAGCTGGCGCCGGTTAAGAAGTAAGCCAGCAGCGGAATTCATATGCGCGGACATGCGCGACTCTGTAGGACGACGGATTGAAATCCATCGCTGACTGGCTTGCAGCCCAGTGTCCACCTGCGTGGACACGATAGTCCTGCACACGCATCGTTGGCTTGTGTGATGGCCGCGGAGTTCAGTCCGACGGTTCTCGGGCTCGCATGCGCATGAGAGTCCTGCAGCGTTGTGGCATGCGCGTAATGCCGCACGGCGCATTCGTACCGATCTATTGGGCCGCGACCACACCACGCGTCGCGGCCCTCTGCACAGGAGTCGACCCTGAGTCACTCGAATAGGTGACTAGCACCAAACTCAGGAGACGCTCCACCCCATGCAATACACAAGCCTTGGCCGCGCCGGACTGAAAGTCAGCCGCCTCTGTCTTGGGACGATGAACTTCGGCCCGCACACCTCCGAGCCCGACAGCTTCGCCATTATGGACAAGGCGCTCGAGCTCGGCATCAACTTCTTCGACTCCGCGAACGTCTACGGAGGCAAGCGCGGCGAGGGCATAACCGAGCAGATCATTGGCAAGTGGTTCGCCCAGGGCGGCGGACGCAGGGAGAAGACGGTCCTCGCCACCAAGGTCTATGGCGACATGGGGGACTGGCCAAACACCTCGCGCCTTTCGGCCCTGCACATTCGCCTTGCGTGCGAGGCGAGCCTCAAGCGGCTGCAGACCGACTATATCGACCTCTACCAGATGCACCACGTGTGGCGCGACGCTCCGTGGGAGGAGATATGGCAGGCGATGGACCTGCTTGTGCAGCAGGGCAAGGTGCTCTATGTGGGCAGCAGCAACTTCGCGGGGTGGCACATCGCCAAGGCGAACGAGGCCGCGAAGGCCCGCCGGTCGTTGGGACTCGTCTCCGAGCAGAGCCTGTATAACCTGAACGCTCGAGCGGTGGAGAGCGACCTGCTGCCGGCTTGTGCGGACTATGGCGTGGGAGTCATTCCGTGGAGCCCCCTTGCCGGCGGACTGCTGGGAGGAGTTCTGAAGAAGGGCGACCAGGATCGTAGAGCCTCGGAGGGGATGCAGAGCCAGGTGCAGAAGCACCGGGCCAAGCTCGAAGCGTGGGAGGGTCTGTGCGAGACCCTTGGCGAGGAGCCGGCGAATGTCGCGCTCGCGTGGCTGCTCAAGAACCCGGTGGTGACCGCGCCTATCATCGGCCCGCGCACTATGGGGCAGCTCACGGGTAGTATCCGCGCCACCGAGATTGAGCTGTGCGCGGAGACGATGGGCAGCCTGGACGCGATCTTCCCTGGGCGCAAGCCTTCGCCGGAGGACTATGCCTGGTAGGAACGGCAAGGACGACGGGGGACCGGGGACGGAGGACGGGAGACCGGAGACCGGAGACCGGAAGGGCAAGGGCAAGGGCATTCTCGCGCGGAGACGCGGAGGCGCTGAGAAGGGCAACGTCAAGGACACCTCACCCCCGCCCCTCTCCTCATAAGGGCCGAGGAGAGGGGAGCAAGACTACGACACCCCCGGCCCACTAACGGGGGAGCAGGGCACCGTTCTCCCTCTCCCTAGCGAGGCACGAGCGGCGAGGGAGAGGGTTGGGGTGAGGGTCATCTTTCATCTGCGTCCTCTGTAGTCCGGGCACTGGATGTACAATTGTGAGGGAAGGCGATGCTCGACCAGCAGCTCGAGGCCGCGACGGCCAAAGAGACGGAGATGATCCGCAAGCTCGCCGCGCGGCTGCCTCGTGAGAGCGTTGCGCGCAAGTGCGCGGAGGCGCTCCTTGGCGGCTCGCCCATTGACCCCGATTGGCCCGCACAACTATGCGCGATGCTCCCTCCCAAACGAACCCCGGATGACCCGGAGCCGTTGGTTGCCGCATGGTGCCTGGGCCGAGTGCCGCTGTCGGACTTGGATTGCAGATCGACAGTCCTGGCGATCAGCTCTATGGTTGATGTGCGACAGAATGCGAGTCGGAGGCCAACACCGCGCCTTGCTGCGCAGGTGGCGCTTGCAGTTATTAGTTACTTAGCGATATTGAATGTCGCCTGGCATTCCGGCATCCCGTACTTGAGTTCACCCTTCCTCCCACTTGTACTGTCTCCACTTGCGTACGGCTTTGGATTATTGATACAGAAATGCCGAATTCGTGAACTGGCAACTGGAGCACAGTCTCTAGGGTTGATTGCGGATCCCCGAGCGATTGGTCCTCTAGATCTATTTAGGCACTGCGGGGCATCAGTTCGCGAGCCCGCCCAAACATCTCTCGACTCCTGCATCAACGCAATCCGCGCGTCGCACTACGGCAATCTCCCGCCAGAGGTGATTCCCGTCCTCTGCAAGCTGCTTAAGACCGCCGGTCCGGACCGCAAGCTCGCCATTCTCCAGGCGCTGGCGTACGCGGGGGATGGGAGAGCCGTGGAGGCGGTGAGGCCGCTCACCGAAGACCCGCTCTCCGACCGAATACGAGATCTCGCCTTGCGAGTTCTGCCCATCCTCGAGGCGCGAAAAGTGCAAGAGACCGCTGCGGCGACCTTGTTGCGGCCGTCGAGCCTGCAGGACGAGCCGAGCACGGTGCTGCTGCGACCTGCATCGGGTGTGGCAAGTGTTCCGGATGAGCAGCTGCTTCGTCCCGCTGCGCCGAGCGAGGAAGTTCACGTGTACACAAACCGATGACGGACCAAATGGCAGAGGCCGCAAAGGCCAAAGAGACGGAGATGATCCGCAAGCTCGCCGCGCGGCTGCCTCGCGAGAGCGTGGCGCGCAAGTGCGCCGAGGCGATCTTGACCGGGTCGCCCATTGAGTCCGAGTGGCCGGCTGAGCTGTGCAAGATGCTGCCGCCGAAACAGACGCCCGATGATTACGATCCCATCGTCGCCGCATGGTCTCTTGGGCGCATTCCGCTCGCCGATGACCACGCCAAAGTCGCTGTGGAGGTCCTTGTAAAGACCGTCACAATGGGATCGACGTCTAGCAGGAAATCGTCTCGACGATACCTCACGTGGGTGCTCATAGTCACTTCAGGCTATTTCGTCTTGTTGTGTGCGGCACTCCTCTCGAGAATTCTGCCTCCGAACCCTCAGTACTTGCCGGCGATCCTCTACGCGATCTGTATTTGGCTGGGTCTATGGACGTATAACCAGCTTCGGCTCTTGCGCGTCACCGGGATCCGCTCAATCGGCTTAATATCCGATCCTTCGGCTTGTGCTGCGCTTGCGGCAAATGAGAAGCATCCATACGCCACCGTTCGCGAAGCCGCCCAAGCTGCGCTCGACTCGTGCATCGCCGCGATCCGCGCGTCGCACTACGGCAATCTCCCGCCTGAGGTGATTCCCACGCTCTGCAAGCTGCTGAAGACTGCGGGACCAGACCGCAAGCTCGCGATCCTTCAGGCGCTCGCCTATGCGGGGGATGGACGAGCCGTGGAGGCGGTGCGTCCGCTTACCGAAGACCCGCTCTCCGACCGAATACGAGATCTCGCCTTGCGAGTTCTGCCCATCCTCGAGGCGCGAAAAGTGCAAGAGACCGCCGCCGCCACTCTGCTGCGGCCTTCGAGCCTTCAGGATGAGCCGAGCCAGGTGCTGCTGCGGCCTGCGTCGGGAGTTGGGGCCGTGCCGGAGGAGCAGCTGCTTCGTCCCGCTGCGCCGAGCGAGGAAGTTCACGTAGACGCAAACCGATGACGGACCAAAGGGTAGAGGCTGCAACGGCGAAAGAGACGGAGATGATCCGCAAGGTCGCTGCGCGGCTCCCTCGCGAGAGCGTGGCCCGCAAGTGCGCCGAGGCGCTCCTTAACCGCTTGGAGATCGAGCCTGGATGGGCCAGCGAGTTGTGCAAGATGCTGCCTCCGAAACGCTCGCCGGATGACCCGGAGCCGCTCATTGCAGCCTGGTGCCTTGGGCGCGTGCCGCTGTCTGATGTGGATCGAGCCGCGGCGGTGCGGGCGCTCATGTCGATGGTCAATTTGCAACGCCTCGTGATTCGGAGGATTACTCCGAGCCTTGCTGCGAAGGTGGCACTCGCGTTGGTTGGCCTATTTGCGTTGTCGCAAGCTGCCTTGTATTCCGGTCTCCCACTATTGAGTTCACCCTATTTTAGTCTTGTATTTTCTCCGTTCTCATACGGCATAGTGCTATGGATAAAGAGATTCCGATGTCGTGAACTGGAAACTGGAGCGGCTTCTCTTGGGTTGATTGCGGATCCAAGAGCGATTGACCGGCTTATGGTGCTTGCACACCACGAAACACGTGTTCGAAAAGCCGCCCAAACATCTCTCGACTCCTGTATCGGCGCGATCCGCGCGAGCCACTACGGCAACCTCCCGCCCGAGGTGATTCCCACGCTCTGCAAGCTGCTCAAGACCGCAGGCCCGGACCGCAAGCTCGCCATTCTCCAGGCGCTGGCGTATGCGGGGGATGGCAGAGCGGTGGACGCGGTGCGGCCGCTCACCGAAGACCCGCTATCCGATCGAATCCGAGACCTTGCAGCGCGGGTTCTGCCCATCCTCGAGGCGCGCAAAGCGCAGGAGACCGCCGCCGCCACTCTTCTTCGGCCCTCGAGCCTGCAGGGTGAGCCATCTCTGGTGCTGCTGCGGCCTGCAGCGGGAGTGGCAAGTGTTTCGGACGAGCTGCTGCTTCGTCCCGCGGTGCCCAACGAGGAAGTTCACGTGGACACAAACCGATGACGGATCAAATGGCAGAGGCGGCGGTGGCGAAAGAGACGGAGATGATCCGCAAGCTCGCCGCACGGCTGCCTCAGACGGCTGCGGCGCAACAGCCCCGTTCGCGAGGCCGCCGAGCGCACCGCTACCGGCGAACCTCCGGCTACGGAGAGCATTGAGATACTCATTGGAGCAGCCCTGGACAAGGGCGGTCGCTCGTGGCGCGAGCGCTTAGTTGCCGCCTGGAGCATGGGCGCCTGCGACGACGCCGGGGAGTTGAGAGAGAGGGCGAAGGCGGCGCTCCGCGCGGTTCTGGAAGGCCGCGAGCTCACGAACCCAGCGAGTCGCGGCGGCATGCGATCAATCTCACCGAACGCTATACTGGCCTTCTGCGTGATGGGAGTGCTGGTCGCGGTTGCGCTAGCCGGCGGTGCGGACATGACGTCGGACGCAGAATGGCGGAACCGTCTCGGAGTTGCTCTCGCGTTCGTCACTCTCTCGGCTGCCGCCATCGCGGGGGTGCTGGAGGAGCAGAGAACGGCGTTGGTGCAAGCCGCGGCAGCCGATTCGCTCGGCAGGCTTGCGGATCCTTTGGCGGCTGCGGGATTGGTGCGAGCGCTCACCAACACGAATCTCTCGCTGGCAAATGCGGCGGAAGCGGCGCTTCCCGCTTGCCTCGAGGCAGTTCGCGAGGAGCACTACGACACGCAGCCGCCCGAAGCCACGCGCACACTCTGCGAGGAGCTGCAGTACTCCTCGCATGGGCAAGCGCTGCGCATTCTGCGCGCCCTCGAGCGGGCCGGAGACGGCAGCGGACTGTGGCCACTTCGGCGACTGGTGGAGGATCCCTTGACGCGAACACGGTGGCAGGCGCTGGGAAGGCTTCAAGGATCGGATGGATCCGTCTTTGCGGCGGCAAGCCGAGTTCTGGACGTGCTGGAAAAGCGCCGCGAGCAGGAGGCGGCTGGGGCGCATCTGCTGCGCCCGGCGACCTCGCCGGATCGAACCGGGGATCAGCTCGTTCGTCCCGCTTCGTCTGTGTCATCTGTCCCCGAGGAGCAGCTTCTGAGGCCCAGCGCTGGGGATGGTGGGCCAGGGGACGGCTGAACCACAGAGACCCAGAGGCACTGAGTTGGGATATCTTGAATGGCCGCAGGCCGCAACCGTATTGCCCGTTACCACATCCGCGAGGGGGTGGCGGGCGGGACGCCCGCGCTCCGTTGGCTGGTCTCCGTGGCATGCGCGTCTCGCGAATGGACTGTCACTGGCGGGACGCCCGTGCCACGATCTTAGTCTATGGCGCGACGCTCGCGCTCCGTTGGCTGGTCTCCGTGGCATGCGCGTCTCGCGCATGGACTCTCACGGGCGGGACGCCCGTGCCACGATCTTGGTATATGGTGGGACGCCCGTGCCACGATCTTGGTATATGGCGAGACGCCCGTGCCACGATCCGGATCCACTTCCTACGAAGCCTCAACGACCGATTACAAGGAAAACAGCCCGTTTCTCGCGAAGAGTCGAGGAGAGTTGCACCCACGCAAAGACCGCAAACCCACACGAACGAGGAACACCCATGGGATCACCCGCCTACGAGATAGCCCGCGCAAAATACGCCGAACTGGGAGTGGACACCGAGGAGGCGATGCGCCGCCTTGCCACCGTGCCAATCTCGCTGCACTGCTGGCAGGGAGACGACGTGGGAGGCTTCGAGAATGAAGATGGACTCACCGGCGGCGGAATCCAAGCCACAGGCAACTACCCAGGCAAGGCACGCAACCCGGACGAGCTCCGCGCCGACCTCGACAAAGCCTACTCCCTCATCCCCGGTAAGCACCGCCTGAACCTGCACGCCAGTTACCTAGAGACCGGCGGCAAGACGGTGGACCGAACCGAGGTTCAGCCGGAGCACTTCAGCCGGTGGATAGACTGGGCCAAGGCCGCGGGGCTGGGCATCGACTTCAACCAGACCTTCTTCTCGCACCCAAAGGCGAATGACGGGTTCAGCATCGCCAGCCAAGACTCTTGCATTCGTGAATTCTGGGTGGAGCACGGCATTCTCTGCCGCCAGATAGGCGCGCACATCGGCCGGGAGCTCGGCAAGACCTGCATCACGAACTTGTGGATTCCGGACGGCTACAAGGACATTCCCGTGAGCCGCAAGCTGCACCGTGAAATCCTCCGCCGCTCTCTCGACGAAATGTACGCCGAGCGCTTCGACCCAGAGATCCACCTAGACTGCGTGGAGTGCAAGCTGTTCGGCATCGGCTCCGAGAGCTATGTGGTAGGCTCGCACGAATTCTATATGGGCTATGCCATGGCGAACCGGGACCGCAACGTTCTGCTCTGCCTGGACGCAGGGCACTTCCATCCCACGGAGGTGATCTCGGACAAGATTAGCTCCGTGCTCTGCTATCTGGACGAGATTCTGCTGCACGTGAGCCGCGGAGTTCGGTGGGACAGCGACCATGTGGTTATTCTCTCCGACGAGCTGCGCGCGATTTCCGAGGAGATTGTGCGCGGAGATTATCTGGACCGAGTTCATGTCGGACTCGACTTCTTCGACGCGAGCATCAACCGCGTGGCCGCTTGGACTATCGGTACTCGGTGCATGATCAAGTCTCTGCTCATTGCCCTTCTCGAGCCTATCTCGCAGCTTCGTACTGCCGAGACCGCCGGCGACTTCACAACGCGCCTGGCGCTGCTGGAGGAGCTGAAGACGATGCCCTATGGCCTGGTGTGGGACGAATACTGCAGCCGCCAGAGCGTGCCTGTGGGAATGGCATGGATGGAGAGCGTGCGGAACTATGAGCGCGGTGTGCTCTCGGCAAGGGGTTCTTAGGAACACCATGATACGAAGCTGTCCGCAGTGCATGCTGCTGCTTGAAAAGGGCGAATGGCCGTTCGGCGAGGTCTGGAGCTGCCGGAGCTGCGGAGGGCATTGGCTCGGGTCCGCTGACGTTCGCACGGCTCTAGCGCAAGCCAAGGATGCGGTTCGCGGCCTAGATTCGCTCTACTCCACCGCAGCCGCGGTGGGTATGTTCGCGGGCCTGCCACTGCCTTGCCCGGTCTGCACCTTCAAGCTTCTGGTTGACACTCCGTTTCCAGGCGACACGGACCTGCCTGCGCCCGTCTGTCCACAGTGCGCTGGAGTGTGGCTTCGCGCGGGAGAGGCTGAGAGACTCGCAAGTTTCGATCAAGCTGCTCCGCCTGCGAAATCGGACCCCCCACCGATCATTGAGGCCGAGACGCCTGCCACTCCGGCGGAACAAATGGCCGAGAGCAGCACTGCCAAGTACGTGCCTAACCCCAAACTGCCCAAATGGCAGCAGGCCCTAGACCAGCTCATGGCAGGCAACGCGCGCTGGGCTGAAGGACGCTGCGAGAATCCACATTCCGACGCGATGAGACGCGCGGACACGGCTGGAGGGCAGGCTCCGTTTGCGGCCGTCGTGGGCTGCTCGGACTCCAGAGTTCCGCCCGAGCTGCTCTTCGACACTGGGGTGGGCGACATCTTTGTGGTTCGTCAAGCCGGCAACGCGGTGGGCAACTATGCGCTTGACAGCCTGGAGTATGCCGTCCAGATGCTGAACCTGCCTCTCATCCTGGTTTTGGCTCATGAAGAGTGCGGCGCGGTGGTGACGGCCATTGAGGGCAACGGACGGAGCGAATACCTGAAGAAGATAGGCGCTTCACTTGCCCCCGCGATCGAGTGGGCCCTCACCCAGCCCGGCGATCTGATTCCCACCGCGGTGAGGGCGCAGGCCGACCTGCTTGCCTCCAAGCTCGAACGCTTCCTAGACGAGTGGGTCACCTCCGAGAAGGTGCATGTGGTGCCGGCCTACTATCACTTAAAGAGCGGCCGAGTGGAACTGGTGGAGCGGAACCCAGAGCTAGCCAACGCGCCCATTCCGGACACGGACCGGCCCGCGGAGCAATTTCCTGTCGCAGCTGAGGCTCACGAGCGCTGGTGCCCGCAATGCCGCCGAGGATACGACAAGAATGTGCTCTCCTGTCCGGACTGTGCCGCCGGGCTTACCGTGGGTACGTATCGCGTGGCGTGCATTGCATGCAGAACAAAGAACCCCATCGGTCTGGCCAGGTGTACGCGCTGTGGAGCGGACCTGCATATGTTGATGGCGGTTGGGGAGTCGCTGAGGTAGGGCAGCTCCCTCGTGCTGTGGGGTCGACGGACTGAAGTCCATCGCTGGGTGGCTAAAGCCCAGTGTCCACCTGCGTGGACACCACATCTGCAACGGGATTGCCTTCGCCGCCGTAGTGTCCAT
>VFKD01000071.1 GCA_009885735.1 bacterium | reverse complement strand
TCCTTGCCAACACCGGACGCACCGCCGTTGCAGCGGGATTGGCAGGCGCGATGAACATCCTGCCCGTTCACAGCGAGGCAACATCGCGCCCCCGTAAACCTATGCAGAACGACCTGGTGGTGGGCGCGCTCATCGGCTGCGGCGGCATGGGCCGCGGCAACATGGGCAACGCGATGAACCACGACATGGAGATCGCTGCCGTGTGCGACGTCGATTCGACTCACATGTCTGCGGCGGCACAGCAAGTCGAGAAGGCCCAGGGCAAGCGGCCCGCGGAGATCAAGGACTTTCGAAAGCTCCTCGAGCGTAAGGACATTCAGGTGGTCATCATCGGCACGCCGGATCACTGGCATGCCTTGCCCACCATTGCCGCATGCGAGGCCGGCAAGGATATCTACCTTGAAAAGCCCATCTCCCACAGCATCACCGAAGGTCGGTCGATGGTCGCCGCAGCGAAGCGCTTCAAGCGGGTGGTTCAGGTGGGCACCTGGCAGCGCAGCACCAAGGACTTCACCGACGCAATCGCCTATGTTCGCGCGGGGAAGCTCGGCAAGGTCACGCAGGTTCGCGCCTGGAAGACCGACAGCTTCGCCATGGGCCGCAACCCTCCGATACCTCCGCCTGCTGACCTCGATTACGACATGTGGGTGGGCCCAGCAGCCATGATGCCCTACACCGGCAAGAACCTGCACGTACATTGGCGATGGTACTTCAACTATGCGGCGGGAATGACCGGCGACTGGGGAGTTCACATGATGGACATCGGACTGCTGGGTATGAGCAAGGACACCGACCTCGTAATGCCCACGGATTGTGCATCCTTTGGAGGCAAGTTCGCCTGCGGCCCGGACGACGACCGCACCACGCCGGACACTCACATCGCTATCTATCGGTTCAGCAACCCGGACTTTGTGCTGCACTGGGAGACGGGCCGCAAGGGGCTGGACTACGGCAACCAGCGCCAAGTCCCGGGCGGAGACGGCGGACCGCAGAAGAGCGCGCGAGAAGTGCTTGATAATGGAACCGAGTTCATCGCCGCGGACGGCAGCAGCGTGGTGGTGTGGCGCGGAGGATGGGTGGTTCGTGGTCCGGATGGCGACGAGCGGCCCAAGGGCGACGTGGCACAGCTGCCGCACTACGACCACATGCGCGACTGGCTGGAGTGCATTCGAGACCGGCGCGAACCGCGCTCCAACATCGCCTCGATGAACCAGACGACCACCGTCTGCCACCTGGCGAACATCTCGTACCTTGCCGGCGCACCAGTGAAGTTCGATAAGGCGGCGATGGACCTCGTCGGCTCCGTCGGCAAGGAGACTTTGCCGTACCACCGTCCCTATCGCAAGCCGTGGAAGCTCCCCATCTACAAGTAGGCGATCCGGCGCCTGAAAGGTCTGATTTGTGTTTACAGCCCTCTTGGCCGCGAGCGTGGCGCTTGGCTGCGCCACGCTCCAGCAGCCCGCAGACAACGTGACGTCACTCCTGCCGGTCGGCAACTCGCCTGCCCCGGTCCCGCTCACGCACTTCCCGTCCACGCTGCACGCGGTGGTGTGGCGCAACTGGGAGGTGGCGCCCGCCGAGCGAGTGGCCGCCGCCCTCGGATGCACCAAGCGCCAGGTCGAGGCGATCGGGCGGTCGATGGGCCTCAGCGGGCCGCCGAAGATCCCGGCGGATACTGTTCGGCGGCTCTACCTCACCACGATTCGTCGCAACTGGCACCTGCTGCCGTACGACCAACTTCTGAAGCTGCTGGACTGGACTCCGGAAAAACTGGCATTTACGCTGAAGGAAGACGACTTTCTCTACATCAAGC
>VFKD01000150.1 GCA_009885735.1 bacterium | reverse complement strand
GCAGCTCGTCCGCGCCGAAGGCGTTGTCGAGCGAGAGCATGGGAACTCGGTGAACAAAAGCCGCGAAGGAGGTGCTTCCCGCCGACCCGACGCGCTGAGTGGGTGAATCCGGGTCCGCAAGTTCCGGGTGCGCTGCTTCAAGGGCGAGGAGCTCCTGGAACAGGCGGTCGTACTCCGCATCCGACACCTCTGGGGAGTCCAAGACATAGTAGAGCGTGTTGTGCCGGTTGAGGGCGTCTCGCAGCTCCGCTACGCGCGCGGCTGTCTCGGTGGAGGCAGACATCTAGGCAGCCGAAGACCTGCGCGCAACCCAGCACCTGCGACTGAAGTCGCCGCTGCAAAGATCACAAAATCCACCTTCGTGGATTCGATCCTTGATGCTCGCGCAGTCAACTGTGGTCAACCGCCTAAACCCGCTCATCCTGAGCCTGCCACAGCCGTACCGTGGCAGAGTCGAAGGACCTCTCCGTGCCAGAATCGCCTGCACCTGCGACTAAAGTCGCGTCTGCAAAGGTCACAAAACCCACCTTCGTGGATTCTACTCCTGATGCTCTCTCGAAAATCGCGGTGCGCGGATTGGTAGTCGTGTACTGTCATGCTGAGCGGAGGTTCAGCCGTTCCGAACCGCAGTCGAAGCATCCGGCCGTATCCCCGTTGGTGCGGCTGGACCCTTCGACTCCTCGACGATACGGCTGTCGAGGGCTCAGGGTGACAGTGTGTGGTCATGGAATGGCTGCGGTCGCGCAGCTGGTGTCTGCGTGCCCCTGAGCTCCTGATTTTCATGCCTGGTTGCGAACGGAGTTCACGGTGTCTCCTCTCTTGAAAATCGCGGTGCCCGGATTGGTAGTCGTTTACTGTCATGCTGAGCGGAGGTTCAGCCGTTCCGAACCGCAGTCGAAGCATCCAGGCGTATCCGCGTTGTTACGGGTGGACCCTTCGACTCCTCGACGATACGGCTGTCGAGGGCTCAGGGTGACAGCATGTGGCTACTGCACGGCTGCCGCCAGATACCGATGTTGTCCTGCCTCCGGGGCCCTGACTGTCATGCCTGGTTGTGAACGGAGTTCATGGAGTCTCGTACGGACCATACTACATGGGAAACGCGTGTGAAGTGTGGTCGCCGCTAGCTACTCCACAATCAGTTGGTGGTATCGCCCGAGCCAATACCCAAGCAGCCACGCACCCGCGTCCTCCTCGCCCGAACCGTTGCCGCCGCCATCCGGCTGCCAAGGGTTGCTGGCCCAGCGCATCAGATAGCGCTCGCCTACGGGCAGAACGCGGTCAGTCTCGGTTCGCGCGACTCCCTTGGCCCGACGCAGCGTGATGTCATGCCTGTGACTGTTCTTGACCTGCCAGTTCACCAACTCCCACGGCCACTCTTGGAGAGTTTGCGCAGCCAGGTCCGCCTCGCATGGCGCTCCGGTGGCTGCTCCGTAGATGAAGTTGTAGAACGGCGAGCGTTCCTGCCGAATGTCCTGCCAGTTCGCCGCCATGGTTCGCAGCACAAATGCCCGTCTGGCCGGGTCCTTCTCAATCTCGAGCAGAGGATAGTAGACCACGAACGCAAGCTCGTCGTCCGAGTGGTTGATGGTGTCCCACGTGGCGCCTCGGCGGTAGTTTGGGATGTTCAGCAGGTAGTGATGATTGTTGATGAGGTCATCATACGCGGCCCGGAACCGTGCGTCGCCACAGATATAGTTTGCGACGGCCAGGTAGCAGAGCAGCTCGGCGGAGTTTAGGCCGCGCTCGTCAAACCAGCGTGGGTCCTCGTTGAGATACTTCGGGCCAAACACGCCCCAGCGCGTCTTGCGTCCCGTGTGGCCCACCAGGGTGTAGTCGTGCTGGAGCAGATTGTCCATCACCGCACGCACAACCTTGCGGATCTCGTCCTTCTCGGCCTCGTCCGCAACGTGCTTGAAGTAGAGGTACCAGGCAAAGTAGTGGCCGTCGAGCTCGTCGGACGAGGTGTCGCCTTTGCACAGCAGGTTCGGGTGGGTCGGCGACGTATACCATATCTTGTCTGGCTCGCCGTCGATGCGAACCGTCTCATCTGGGTTGTAGCCCGTCACCTTCTCGCCCTTTTCGATGATGGCGCGAGCGGGAAACCCTGGGAAGCCGCTCTTTCGCACCAGGTCGAGCAGAGCCTCCATGCTCTTCTTGGCGAGAGCCTTCGCGGCAGGGTCCTTCGTGGCGGCATACCGCAGCGATTCGGCGCCTAGGTAGATCGCGGTCCAGAGGCCGTCGTTGTCGCTTGCTTCATGCACGAATCCGGCCTCCGGCTTTCCGGGAGTCGTCAGGTTGCACTCGGTTACCCAGCCGCGCCGGTTGTGCCTTGCGGCTGTGATGGCCTCGTAGTGCTCGGCCTTCTTTGCCAGCGTGGTAGGCTGTTCCCAGATGCGGGCTACGCCGCCGCTGGTGGCCAGCCAGATGGAGCCGTCCGGATGCTCGACGATCTTATACACCGTGTTCCCCGGCAGCCAGCGTTTGCCCCAGAAGTAGCGCCATTCCGAGCCGCGCAGCCGCCACGCTCCCTCGGTGGTGCCGCCCCAGAGGTCTCCGTTCTTGGCCGGCAGGATGCAGTGCATGTCCTCGTATGGCATTCCGTCGGACCGGTTGAGCGGGTCCCACCAGTTCTTGCCGTCGGTTGCGTAGGCGCCCTGGTCCGTGGCGATCCAGACGTGCCCTGCAGCGTCATTCGCCACGTAGCGCAGCACGCTGTCGATGTGCGGGACAGGCTGGTTCGGAGCGAAGACCCGTGGGAGCTCGAGAGGACTAGCCTTGCCGTTTGCGGGAATGCGGAACGCTCCGCTGGCTGCAGTTAGCCAGGTTTCGCCACCTCGAGTGCGTGCGGTACTCAAGGAGCGGGTTCCATCGGGCGCCAGCACGTTCCTGTTGCTTAGAATGCTCGGGCCACGACCCCACTTCGTTCCATCGAATCTGGCAAAGCCTGCCTCACCGCCCACTGCGACATTGTCATCAATAATCCGCATCCAAGTTATTGGTCCCTTCGGCAAGCCGTCCGCCTCGGTGAATTGCTGCGATCTCAACTGGCCGTAGACGCCAAGCTTGAGCGGAGAGCGGGTAGGGAGCGCTTGTGCCTGGACGGGTGCGGCGAGGCAGAGAATGGCTGAAATCAGCATGGTATGTAGCCTCCAGTGAAGCAAGTCTTGAACGGGCTCAGGCGGGAGTTACAGGTCGGGACCTTAGCCGGTTCGGTCACCACGACGACGATCCGTCTACTCGTAGCTACGGCGGAGCGCGTACTCGATAGGATCTTCGACACCGGCGCGTGCAAACCCTCGCAGGCGGAGCGCGCAAGAATCGCATACGCCGCAGGCCGTATCCTCGGCCTGGTAGCAGCTCCAAGTGAGATGCAGCGGCGCGCCAAGTGCAAGGCCGGATAGAACAATCTCAGCCTTGCTCATGTGGATGATGGGCGTTTCGATACGAATGTTGGCTGCGGCGGTGCCGAGGCGGATAACCCGGTTGAAGGCCTCGAAGTAGGCGGGACGGCAGTCCGGATAGCCGCTCGAATCTTCATAGACCGCGCCGATGTAGATACGCTCGGCCTTGCGCACCTCGGCCCAGCTCACCGCGATGGAGAGAATGTTTGCGTTGCGGAAGGGGACGTAGGAGCTGGGAATCTCGGTGGTTCGGAGGTCTGCGTGCGAGACCGGGATGCTAGAATCAGTCAGCGATGATCCGCCAATCACCGCGAGGTGTCGCGCATCGCATACGAGCCGATCGGCTTCGGGAATAACAAACCAGTCGGCCAGGTCCGCGAGAGCTAAGCGCTCGCGCGCCTCGGTGCGCTGGCCATAATTCACATGAAGGAACAGAAGGTCGTGTCCGGCTTTGCGCGCCAGCGCGGCTGTTACACAACTGTCGAGCCCACCGGAGACCAACACGACCGCAGCGCTCAATCGGTTTCTCCTGGGTGGAATGTCCTATGATACCGCCGTATACGCAAAGTAGGGCAGGGGCCCCGTCCCCTGCCGTTGGTTTCATCGGTGCGCCGTAACGTCAGAGGCGAACGG
>VFKD01000330.1 GCA_009885735.1 bacterium | reverse complement strand
GTAGATGTAACGCACTCGCGCCGAACCGCGTCTAATAGGCTCAAGATTAGCGGTTCGGCTGTGTGCTTGACACCCTAAGTCAAACTTGCTACAATCAGGCCGCGCGCTCTCGTTAGACGCGCGAAGCCTGTGTGCTCGACTGGTCTATTACCGCGAGAGGATTACCAAGTATGGGTAGGTCGGGTGGTCCGACGGTTGGCTTGGATATCGGCAGCCGATGGATAAAGGTAGCGGAGGTTGTGCCTTCGCGCGGCGGGGTCACTGTCCGTGCAATTGGCATGGCGCCCACTCCTGAAGGCTCCATGGAGAACAACGTCATTGTAGATCCGCAGCTCTTGGGAGATGCGGTTAAGAAGCTGCTGAAGGAATCAGGCTGCTCATCGAAGTCCTCGGTCAGTTCAGTTTCCGGCCAGGGTGCGCTCGTTGTGCGCGTGATCGAAGTTCCAAAGATGTCTGACAATGAGCTTGCGGAGACGATGCGCTGGGAAGTTGAGCGCCACGTTCCGTTTGCTGCAAACGAAGTGATCATGGATTTTCAGGTGATCGACCGGGCGGATGCTCCGCCGGATGCGCAGAACATGGAAGTGCTGCTGGCGGTTGCTCAGCAGGACATGATAGACCGCCATGTTGAGATGCTTAAGGCGGCTGGGCTGAAGCCTTCGGCGATTGACGTGGAGCCGTTGGCTGCCGCGCGATCCCTCATTGAGTTGAGCCCGGATCCCTATGGTCACAAGACCATTGCGGTCATCAACATTGGAGCGAGCAACACCGACATCGGCATCTTCAGAGATGGCGTGCTCTCGTTCCCGCGCACCTTGCCTCTAGCGGGCGATGCGATGACCAGGGCGATCATGCCACAAATGGGACTGGCGGAAGAGCAGGCCGAGGAGATGAAGGTGCGCCACGGCGAGGTGATACTCGACCAGATGGCCACGCCCCAAGCCCCTGCTGCGATTACCGACGATGCCTTCTTGGACTTCTCGGTGGGCGGGCCCGACGAGGGCGCCGCCTCACCGTTTGGTTTCCATGTGGACAGCGATCCAGCTCCGGTCACTGGACCAACGGGTGCAGAGCCGGAATCGTCGTCTGTAGCAGTGGCGGCGGCAGCAACGCAGCACGACCCTTCCACGGTTCAGGTCTTCAATGCGCTCGCTCCGACGCTCGGAGAGATGCTCACCGAGATTCGCCGAAGCATTGAGTACTATCGGGGGCGTTCAGCAGATGGTCATATCGACCAGATTCTGCTCTGCGGCGGCACTGCCAAGCTGCGAGGGCTGGATACGTTCCTCACGAGCGAACTGGGCATCAGCACACAGGTTGCGGACCCATTTGCCTACGCTCCGGTTTCTGCCAAGAGCTTCTCTCGCGAATACCTTCAAGAGAACGCCCCAAGCTTTGCCGTAGCGGTTGGCCTAGGGGCCCGAGACCTCATTAGCGGTCCGGCGCCAGCTCCGGCGCCCAAGCGAAGCAAGAAGAAGTAAGAGAGAGGACACAAGCGTTATGCTGCGAATAAACCTCCTTCCCCCATACATCAACGAAGGCTCCAAGCGGGGCAAGGTAGTGGGGCTATGGCTTGTCATCCTGGCGGTTGTTGTGGGCGCATTGGTCATGCATAAGGTGGGTCTCGACGGTGAGGCTGCGCGCATTGCCCAAGCGACGACAGAGCTAGAGCCGACGATGGTGAAAGCACAGGCGACGGCCAAGAAGGCGACGGATGTTGCGGCTCAGTCCGCCGAAGTGCGCGCCAAATGGGACTTCGTGACGAGCGCCATCAACCACACGACGATGACCTATCCGCCGCTCGTCGAGACC
>VFKD01000329.1 GCA_009885735.1 bacterium | reverse complement strand
GATGTCTCAACCCAAGCAGCAGAAGCGTGGCAACCCAAAGGTCGTCAGCGAGAGACGCATTCGCCTCTTGGTTTATCCGACCATTCATTTCGCGAATTACTTCCGGCAGGTCTGCCGCTCGAATGTCTGCGACGGGCGCCAAGGGCAGCGTTCCCAGTCCGCCGCGGAGCAGTTGGTCTACGGAATGTTTCCACACTCGCACAACTTGATATCGAAAGTCGATCCGCCCTCCGGCGAACGGAGTTCCTTCGGCAAACCGACCGGTCATTCCTGGTCCTCTTGCCTCCTTGCGGAGCAAGAACGCGATGGAATGTACAGGTACTTGGTGCCGTCGTCGCAGAGCGGCGTTGTAGAAATGCACCCGCTCGCCGAACTCCAACTCAGCACTCGACTGCATCTCCAGATGTATCACGCACGGCTCTGGCTCAGCGACCCGAAGCACTTTATCTGCCGAGGCCGTAACGGACGAAACATCGGCGTCCACCACCTCGATGCGGCCACACCGAATCCCCGCCATCGCAAGCCAATCTTGCGGGTAGGATTCTACCAGGTGCTTCGTCGCGGAATCAAACGGCGTCGCCATAGCCTATTATATCACAGCAGGGCCGAGGTGCGATCTAAGGGGTGAAGGGAGGTCGCTAGCCACCGGACACCGACAGCTCAACCGACGCCCTTATTACCTCGTTTGCCGCCACGTTTGTCTCCAATCTCAGGGAGTTCTCTGCAGACTACCTACCCACAGAGTGGGAAGTTCGGATCTTCAAGGACATCTCCATCGCTCAAGCCGAGCGTACTCGTACACGGATGGTTCGGCGCTTGGGCTTGGTTGTATCGCGTTCCATCCGGCATGAAGATCATCACGTGCGCTCTGCGCTGCCGGTCAGTCACGTTCCGGGGTGTCATGTGGTAGTTGAGGCAGTGGTGAAACATGCACTCGCCCGCCTTGAGCGGGACCGGCTTCGCGCGATCCGCATCCCACGTGCGTGCTTCGTCGTAGAGCGATGCGGCGGCACCTGGACCGAGGGGAGCAGGAGACAGATGCAGGTCGTCCGTTAGGTCGCATCCCGCAGGCTGGTATCGCGGGTCGCGATGGCTGCCTGGGATTACGTGCATGCAGCCGTTCTCGGGAGTCGCGTCGTCGAGCGCGAGCCAGCAGCTAATCATCAAGGGCCGGTCGAGCGGCCAGAAGTAGTAATCGTGGTGAAACGCAAACTTGGCATTATCACCTGGCGGCTTTGAGATGACTTGATCGTGCCACAGCCGAACTGGCGCGCCATCCATTAGGGCGCCGACGGCGCAAACGATTGCTTGGTTGTGCAGCAGCTCCTGGAACTCCGGCACGACCTTCCACATGTTTACAAACTGATGAATGGCTCTTGGCGCTTGGTTAGACGAGCCCTTGCGGCGGTGACCGAAGGCGAACTCGGGTGGCAGGTCCGAGAAGTCGTCCCGCTCGAGTTCCTCCCGGATCGTTCTCTCAAGCGCCGAGCGCAGCCTCGCCACCTGCTCGTCCGAGAGGACTCTGCCGAAACGCAGGTAGCCGTCGCGGTAGAACTGTTCGCGCTCCTCAGCCGAGATTGCTTGCATAGCGCCTATCTGTGGAGTGCCTCGGCGCATGGGATGAGACGAACATCGACTTCGCGCGAAAGCGCATTTGCAATGCGTGTGAGCATTGAGAGAGTATGACCTTCGTAGTTTGCGTCCTCAAGGCGCGAGATGACCGATTGGCGAGTGCCTACGCGCCTTGCCAACTCCGCCTGCGTCAGTCCTGCAGCCACTCGTGCATCGAAGATTGCGCGAGCAGCGCCCGAATTCGTTCTCTCCTTCGCAACTAGCATGTCTAGCTCAGCTTCACTGCTTAGCCTGTGCCGCAGGATGTCCGCGGCATCGGATGCATGTGTTGTCCTCACCATGCCCACACCTTTCACAGAGCAATCTCTCGACGCGACTGCCCTAAGATTCCTCGCTTGGCTCGACATAGCAATGCGCCATGGGATCACGTTCACACTGCTGTTTGTATCGGATAGCCGTCTCAATATCCTTGCCGGACACGGCACCCTCCTTTGTTACTCCACAAGCCAAGACGGCAACTCGACTTGAGAAGAAGTACAACACGCGAAATTGAGCCGTGCCGAGGGATACACGAAGCTCGTAGATTTGATCCCTTAGATGGTCTGCTGCAGGCCGCCGAAGCTCGTGTCCACGCTCCTTTAGCTGTTCGATCCGGTCAATACACTTAGCTGCGATCCGTAGGTCTCTGGACGCCCAGCCCAAGATTGCCTCAAGAGCGGGCACCCGCCCATCCGTATCCTGATAATACACAACCTCGGTTCGCGGCATAGCTCACACCAGACTATAGCAGTATTGTGATACGCGGTCAAGATGTTCGTTGTATGATAACGAAGGCGCCAGTCGCGGTACAACTGTTCGCGCTCCTCAGCCGAGATTGCGTGCATGGCGCCTAGTAGGTCGCTCGTCCGCCGCTTACGTCGTAGCACTGACCGGTTACGAAGCTTGCGTCATCCGAGGCGAGGAATCTCACCACTGCCGCGACCTCCTGCGGCTTTCCCAGGCGCCCCATCGGTATTTTGACGGTCATGTAGTTCACAGTTTCGGCAGACATCTGCGCGAGCATCGGAGTTTCGATGACAGCGGGAGCGACACAGTTGACGCGAATGCCCTCGGTTGCGACCTCCTTGGCAAGCGCCTTGGTGAGGCAGATGACACCCGCCTTGGAGACCGAATAGGGAAGCAGGGTGGGATTCCCTTCCTTTCCCGCGATGGACGCAACGCTCACGATGGCGCCGCTCTTGCGCTCGCGCATCGGCCCAATGACCGCACGGCAGGCATAGAAGACTGCAGTGAGATTCACTGCCATCACGCGGTCCCAGTTCTCATCCGTCTGCTCCCAGAGCGGCGCGGAGCCGCCCGTGATGCCGGCGTTGTTAACCAGGATATCAATTTGCCCATATCTCTTCAGAACGTCGGCTGTCATGGCGTCCACGGAGGCGCGGTCCGAGATGTCGGTCTGGATGCAGACTGCCTGTGCTCCACCTTCTGAAAGCGCCACTGTGGCTTTGGCTCCAGCCTCCCCGTTGATGTCCGCCAGGACGATTTTCACTCCGTCCTTCGCAAGCCGCTCTGCTATCGCATAGCCGATGCTCTGCGCTCCGCCCGTTACTATCGCGACTCTGCCGTTCATGCTGGTCTCCCCTGGTTGGTGGCAGGATTGTACCCCTGCCGCCTTGACTCCCACCCAGCCCCCTTGTTATAATTGCTCCGCTGTACAACTGTTCATCAACATCTCTTCGACGTCACTTGTCCCATAGGTCATATTCGACCCACTTGCCCCATCACATCTCATGAGATCCCTTCGACGACCGCCCGAAGTGAGGCGACGAAAACGCAAAGCGGAACGAGAGGGCCCCGGCCCGTTTCGCTCCGTGCGCGCTCGCCGAGCTATACTCGGCATTGCCACGGTCACGGGCCTGACCGTTCTCATGTCGATCCACTTCCTGCCGGATCGGGTCTCGCTGAGCATTGGCGACCGCAGCCCCTCCGAGATTCGCGCTGCGCGAAGCGTGAGCTACGTGGATTCCGATGCAACAGAACGGGCAAAGGCGTATGCGGTCAATCGCGTCTCGCCCGTCTATGTGGAGGATCCCACCGCGCGAGCCCAGGCATCGCGCACGGTTGCCGTGCTGTTTGGCGCGGTGCGCCAAGCTCGTGCGACCTCCGGCGGCAAGTCGCCGTCACTTTCTGAAGTCCGTGCCGTCTTTGCGCCAAGTGAGGTCACTTACCTCTTACGCGCTCCCTTGCCAACGCTTGAACGGCTGGAGACTGTCGCACGCAGGTCTGTGGAGCAGGCGATGGAGGGCGAGATTCGCACTCGCACGGACGATCTGTCGAGGGCCAGATCCGCGTATGACGCGGCCGCATCACAGTCCGTTGCAGCCGAGTTGGACACGAAGATACTCAAGGTCGTGGGCGCTCAGGCTTTGCGGCCAAACAGGCTGGACAGCCCCAGGCAGACGGCGCAGATGCGCGAACGGGCTCGAAAAACCGTCGGCAGCGTTACCGGATCGTTGCGTCCCGGCGAAGTAATCCTGCGGCAAGGCGAGATATTCACCCAGCTTCACCTGGACCAGTGCAAAGCCCTGGGCCTCGTGAACCCGGGCATCGATCTGGTCACCAGCCTGTCGCTGATGGCGCTCGCCATGGCGATGGTCGCCGCGGTGGCCATCTTCACGCGCAAGTCGCTGCCCGCACTGTACGCCAGCCCGCGCAAGCTGATTCTGCTCGCCATCCTTGCCATAGCGGGCGTTTTCGGCTTGCGGTTCTTCGACCATATGTTGGGAATTCCGCTCTCCGGCGTGCAGTTCGGATACCTGGGAATGATGATGGTGGTGTCCGCCGGCATGCTCATAACCGTTCTGCTGAGCGGTTCGCTGGCGGTTCTCGTCACCGCGCTGCTCTCGGTGCTCTCGGGGCTCATCATGAATCACGAGGTTCGCTTCTGCGTGATGACGCTCTACAGCAGCCTGGTGGGCATCTATTGCGTCAGCAACATTCGCGACAGAGTACACTTGCTGCGCGCTACTGCCGCCCTTGCTGCCGCGAACGTCGCCCTCGTGTGGGTTCTCGGGGGCCTCCTGGGCGACACGTTTCGCGAGGTCGTCACCGGATCGGCCTGGGCCGTGGCCGCAGCCGCATTCGCAATCGCTATCTTCTGGTTTGGGGTGGCAGTTCTCGAGAAGCCGTTCGGCATTCTGACCCATGTGTGGCTGCTCGAGCTGAGCGCCTCGGAGCGTCCTCTGCTGCGCAAGCTCTGCCTCTCGGCGCCCGGAACATACGCCCACAGCGTCTCGGTAGGCACGCTCGCCGAGGCAGCCGCAGGCGCGGTCGGGGCAGACACACTGTTTTGCCGAGTGGCCTCGCTCTACCACGACATCGGCAAGATGCGCCGTCCGCACTGCTTTGTGGAAAATCAGAGTGCCGAGAACATTCACGACAGGCTGAATCCGTCTCTCTCCGCGCTCATCATCGCCGCGCATGTGCGCGATGGCATTGAGCTGGCGGATCAGCACCGGCTGCCCTCTCAGATAAAGGCCATTATTCGCGAGCATCACGGCACCAGTCTGATCCGGTACTTCTATCACCAGGCTCTTGCTGAAAGCGGCACAGCCCCGCAGGATCCTGTGCTCGAGCAGCACTTTCGATACGATGGTCCAAGGCCGCAGACCAAGGAGTCTGGTATCATTATGCTGGCAGACTCGGTGGAGGCGGCGGCGCGGTGCCTCGAAAAGCCCTCGCAAGGCAGCATCCGGAGTCTGGTGGACAGCATTGTTCACGATAAACTGGTGGACGGTCAGCTCGATGAGTGCGACCTCACATACAAGGACCTGCAGAAGATCCGCACGGCGTTCTCGACGAACCTGACAGCGATGCTGCATGGCCGTATGGACTATCCGGAGTTGCCGCAGTCCGGCGGAGGCCTCATCCACGAGGCAGCCATGAAATCCGGCGAGGGCTATGCCGATCTCTATCCTCAATACGCAACGGCTGAAAGTGCGCACGAGCCGACTGCGACGGGCGGCCCAGAGCGCCCTTAGGCACGAGGGCGCATCGAGCGCCGAGGTGAGCATTCTCCTCACCGACGACGCCCACATTCATCGGCTGAACCGTGATTATCGATCCAAAGACTCGCCCACAGATGTCCTCTCCTTTGCCCTTCGCGATGCAGTTTCAGGCGCCCCAAGCTCCCAAGCCCCTTTTCTATCGAATGAGCTCTTGGGCGACGTCGTTATCTCGGTAGAGACCGCCTTGCGCCAGGCGGAGGCGCGGGGCGCGTCGCTTGAGGAGGAGGTGGCTCACCTCGGAGTACACGGAATTCTGCACTTGCTCGGCTATACGGACGACACTGACGAGGGCGCGGCCGAGATGCGCGTTCGGGAAGAGCTTGTCTTGGCGGCGATTGATGCCAATAATTGAAGACGTGATGATAGGTAGGTTGAATCGTGCGGGCTAAGAGAGCGCAAGACAGCTTCCGCTATGCGGGCGAGGGCATATTGCATTGCTTTCGTACCCAAAAACACATGCAGATTCACATCGGCATGTTGGTGCTTGTGTTGCTCTCCGGCCTGCTGCTCGCGCTCGACACGCGAGACATGCTCCTGCTGCTTTTTTGCATCAGTCTGGTGATCGCTACCGAGATGGTGAACACGGCGATTGAGACGGTCGTCGACATGGTGACCCAGACCTACCACCCTCTTGCCAAGCTGGCAAAGGACGTGGCCGCAGGCGCGGTTCTCATCGCGTCGGCAAATGCGGTGATGGCCGGTGCGCTCATCTTTCTCGGCAGCAAGCCCATCCGGGGCCTTGGAAAGGGTGTTCGGATTCCTGCCAAAGTGCCGGATATCACCGTGATGGTCTGCGTGGGCCTGCTCGTCATCACTCTCACGGTCATCATGTCGAAGGTGCTTACGGGTCGCACGAACAAAGGGCTGTGGCACGGCGGAGTGGTGAGCGGCCACAGCGCCATCGGCTTCTTCATTGCCATGACTATTGTGTTTGTATCCAATGATCGCCTCGTGGCAGTGCTGGCTATTCTGCTTGCCGTCATCGTGGCTCAGAGCAGAGTCGAGGCAGGTGTGCATACGATTCAAGAGGTGGTGCTCGGGGCCGTTATCGCGGTCTTCCTCACTTCCTCGGTATACTGGATTTGGCCGCAGGTACAGACGCGACTCACGCCGAAACAGGTGTCGTATGTGCTTCCAACAAGTCCTGAAAGGTACAAAGTTGCAGTCTAAACTAGACGAACCTCCCTCTTCCGACGAGGGCGCCGAACGTCGGCCCCTCGGGGCGAAGTGGAAGAAGGAAGTTCCGGCGAAGGTTCCCGCAGCCGCGTCAAGGCCGAGGCGAGCGGCAATATGGCTCCTCGTCCTTGTGGGGGTCGGCGCACTCGTACAGTCGGGCGCATTTGGCCAGGGCAGCAAGAGCGCTCAGGCTGACCCCAGCGCGGCAAATCTCGTGCGTGACGTTGCCGTCGTCGTAGCGCTCATCCTCGTGAACGGCCTCTTCTCCATGGCAGAAGTTGCACTCATCTCGGTTCGGCGCACGCGCATTGACCAGCTTGTGGAGGAGGGCAACTCCCGCGCG
>VFKD01000251.1 GCA_009885735.1 bacterium | reverse complement strand
CTCAGAGACTCGATGGGCCGCGCGCGCGACGCTCGCAGCGCCGGATAGATGCCCGCGACGAGACCGAGCAGCAGAACGAAGATCACGCACATAACGAATATCTTGGGGTCAAACTCAATGACGCTGCCCTTCACCTGGGCCAGAATCTTCATCCGGCTCAACGCGCCCTTGATGGCGCCTTCAATGAAGTGTGCTCCCGTCAAGGCAATCACTAGGCCGACCGCGCCGCCGACCGCAACCATCAGCATCGTCTCGATCCAGATCAACTCGAAGATGTTGCCTCGGCCCGCGCCGGTCGCCCGCATCACTCCGATATCCCTAGTTCGCTCGAAGACCGACATCAGGACCGTGTTCAGAACTCCGAGCGCACTGATGGCGATGACGACCAGAACAATGGAGAGGATGAGCGTTCGGGCGGAGCCCAGCAGCGTCTGCATCGTGCCCAGCAGCTCGCTCATCTGGACCACCTCAGTGCCGGGTATCTTTTGCAGAGCCTCGGCGATGACCGACGATTTGGTCGGGTCGGAGAATCGGATCTGGATGACGGTCACCTGCTTGGGCTTCTTGAACATCTCCTGAGCCGTCTTGAGCGAGACAAAGAAGAACCCGTCGTCCTGCTGCCCCGTGGGAGCAAGAACGCCCACAACCTTCAGCGTGCGGTTCATCTCGGGAATGAATATCTGGTCGCCAACTCCAGAGAGCTCGACCAACGCGGCGTCGAACCCCAGGATAACCGAGTTCGGCGCGTCCATCGCCTTCACGAACTCATCGCGAGTCATTACGTTGGAGGGATTCATGGCGAGTGCTGACCAGTCGTTCTGCAGGCTTTGGCTGTCGGCCCGCACCTTCAGCACCTTCCACCAGTTCTTGAGGTCGAACGTGCGGTCATCGATGCCGAAATAGACGTCGGCGCGCCCCTCGTCCGGCCGTGTGATGGCGCTCATAAAGGCAGGCGCCGCAATCTGGATGCCGCCGATATCATTCACCTTGGAGACCACGGTCTCGGGCAGATGCTCCTTGATCTTGCCGCCCTTCATGAGGAGCGAGGCCGCCTCGTAGGGGCAGCCGATGGGCAGCACCATCGCATGAACGCCCATCTGCTGGAGCTGCCGATTGAGCGCCTTGCTGTAGCCGCGATCAAACGAGAGCAGAGTGAAAAGCACCGCCACGGAGACGGCGATGCTCAGCACGGTTAGTCCCGTGCGGACCTTCCGCTGTGTTAGATTCCTCAGTGCAAATCGCAGGAAGAGCATCTCAGGCCTCCAGACCTACTGCTTTGCGCCGGCGGCGTCTATCTCAGCGCTGCCTTCTTCGTTGATCCGAATCACGCCCTGGACTGATACGTTCTTACTCTTCCAACTCTGTGGAGTGAACCACCCTCCGTTGCCGCTGTCCCAGCGGATGCGGCCCGTGCCGTCGTCCAAGTAGCCCCAATGGCCCGTGGTCGGGCACAGGTCCACTACCTTCCCAGTCACTGCGACCTCGCGGCCCTTGAAGGATTCGGGCTTTTCGGCTATCTCGCTTATCCTAACCACGGCGGCAGTGGCGGGAACGCCCTTGCCTAGCTCGTTCCCTCCCGCCGACGGAGCGAACACATAGTAGAGGCCGCCCGCTATCAGCGCCAAACCGATGCCGGCTATCACAAATGCTCTCATGTCGCGCCTCCCATCCTCGTCAATACTGCAAGTAGAGCTGTCCTGTAACCATCGTCTCTGTCATTCGGCTTGGTCCCATGCCGCTCGTGGCGGCCTCGCTCATCCGCATATGCTGCACGGCGAACCGGATGGTCCGAGTCGCCGTGAGCTTGTGCTCCAAGCCTCCCCAATAGCCGGTCATGCCCCCGCTATACTGGCTCCATCGCTGCACGCCCGCTTCAACCGAGGTCTTGCTGGTTAGCGGATAGCTCGCCTGGAGCCAGTGTCCGTAGGCGTTTCTGCCGCCTATGCTCCCGCCGACTATCTCGCCGCGAAGCAGGTAAGGGCCCCAGTAGAATTCACCATCAATCGCGCCAAGTGTCTTCCACTGAAAACCGATCATCTCCGAGCGTCCCATGAGCGGGTCGCCCATCGTCGAGAAGGTGGGCAGCCTTCCATGCGCCAGCGAAATGCCGAGGCGAAGTTCGTTGTCGCCCAGTTCGAAGGTGTGGCTCACACGCCCCGTGACAAGACGGCTCGAGTCGTGAATGCCTCGGAACGAGCCGTTTCCGGTTGTGAACGAAAGCTGGTACGGATAGCCCTGCCGCAGGTAACCCTCGACCTCAACGCCCGGATCAATTCGTACTCCAATGCTGTTTGCATAGAGCGTTTGGACAATCTGCGTGTGCGTCTCGTAGGTGGAGAGCGTGCCGAACGGAACCACAAACTGTCCGAACTTGAACGTGGGTTCACCCAGCTTGCCTCGATAGATAGCATAGGCATTGCCGAAGTGCATATCGCGCCCTCGGCCCTTCATCTCCGAGAAGAACGGAACCTGCACGGCCCAGTCCCAGTGCTCGCCGGAATTCCCAGTCACTTCCGCCTCGGCAGCCATCGCCATGAGGCCATTGTCCTGCGTCTTCCATCCGGTGTCGGCTCGGAGATCGGCGAGGTAGCGGATTGAATAGCCCGGACCGCCCTTCAGCGTGATTGGTTTGCGCTGTGCGGCCTTTTCTTCCGGGACTGCCGCCGTGACTGCGTCCTGCCCAAAGGATTGGACTGGTAGAATGAGGGCCAGTCCAGCAATATGGAGACTCGTAATCAACCGCTTCATCCTACAACTCCTCAAGCAGGACGAGCAGCTTCTTGACGGAGAATGCGATGATTTGCGAGGACTGTTCCGCACCTTCGGCGGCCGTTCGAATATCCTTTCCAACCGTAAGTGGGTCCTTGGAGGTCTTGCCTGCGAACTGCCCCAAGAAAGCCGCTCCACGCAGCGCCGCCCGAGCCTTCTCGCGGTCGCGCTGAATTCTCACACCCTTCACCTTGCCGTAGTTTTCTATGGCCACTACGACCTCAATCGCGCCGAACTGCCCCTTGCCCAGGTGCGTCATGATGGTGCCGATAGACTTGCCGCCCTTGAGAATCCGGTAGATTTTGAACTCGCTCTCGTCGGAGTCGAGCTTCGCGCCTATTCGTTTCTCGATGGCCTCGCGCTTGGCGCCGGGCTCCTTGATATCCGTCCGATAGGTCTCCGCTCCTGGGAAGAACTGGCGGATGTCTTCGTCCGGCTTTCGCCAGACGCAGAGGGACGCCTGGGCGGAGGAAAGCGCTTGGCCCAGACACCAGAGAATGAATACAGCCGTAAGGGACCTGCGATATCTTCCTAGAACGGCCGCCGGCCTTCGCGTAACAATGAATGCGTTAGTCATATCGACAGTATGGCTAGGCGGTTCATACTTCGCATCCGCAGAATGGCGTATTCAGCGGGGACACGCCGCACGAGCCAACGGACCGTCATGACGCTCTCGCTGGTTCGGAACAGGCGCAGGCACATTCAATATTAGAACCTTCTGAGCGGGCAGAATGGAGACCGCGCGGAGCGCATGGACAGTGGTATCCCGGGGATTGGTATCTCTCTAGGAGGGCGGTGACGAGGCCATCCGGGCTGGTCCCATAGACCACTTCAGCGCCCGTCTTCTTGTCCAGCGTGGGTTCGAGCACGGCCAAGGCCTCTGTAATTCCGCCGGTGCCCTGCAGGACCCCGATGAGCTTTCCCTCTTCAAACGCAATGGCGAATTCACCCAGCGTTCCGCACCGGCCCCCAACCACAATCACGATGTCTGAGGAACGAATGTTGATTAGCTCGCGGCCCATGAGCCCCAGCCCCGTGAAGATGAGGACGTCGTACTCTGCGTAGGGAGATTCGAAGAACTCGACATGCTCTCGCAGGTTCGATGCAGGCGAGATACCGATGATGTGGCCGCCACGCTGCTTTGCTCCAATTACAGCCAGATGAGGAAGGCCCGGACACGCCCCGGTCAACAAACAGCATCCGTGGTTCGCGATAGACATGCCGAGCTGCCCGCACAGGTCGACCGCCTCGTCAGACATATCCCCGCCCGCGCTACCCATCACGCCGATCCTGATCGGCGCATTGGTGTGCGGCTCGAAACCGAGAGGCTGCGGCTTGTAAGCGTCTAGGTCTGCTGCCTGATTGGATGGTGTCATCGCGATAGTCCTGCGTATTCCACGGCACCTGCGCTAATTGCGTTTCTATGACAGAAGTATGACGACATGCATGGCGCGCCACATCCGCGCAATGGCGGATTCAGGGGAGGACTGAACAAGTTTCGGGGGACTACGGGGTTCAGCGATGGTGGTTATTGACTGTCCGTCAAGCTGAGGGAAATGCCGACTGCCGTCTCTAGGCCTCCAACAGTTCCAACAGAGTGAGCGCTGCCGGATGAGCATCGTACGGCGACCAGATTGAGTACTCTCCGGCTCCAACACCTTCCTCTTGCGCAAGCTCGGTAATGAGCGCCTGCATGAGGCGGAACTCATCGGGACGAGGCAGCGCTCGGACCTCCCGCAGCAGTTCAGGCATTGACTTTGAGTCATCCGCCCTCTCGCGTCGTATACACAGGCAATTCCTTCCGTGCGCGACATAACAGCAGCCGATGTTCGCCGTTGACTGCCAACCATTCCTGCTGTATGATCTCCACAGGCTTTCACACCCATGTGCCGGACGAGTCGTTGCGTGCCGGTCCCGTTGAAAGGATGTTCCACTCAGATGAAATCTGCCTTCGCCGTGATGGCCCTCCTCCTCCTCGGCAGACCGAGTGTCTCGGCGGCGCAGAAGCCGACTCCCGCCAGGCTGAAGCTGAACGCATTCATGGATGCACGCTTCTATAGCGGTGGCACTCGGGTCCTCGCCGTATCGTATAAGGGCATCATCGACATTTATGACGGAAGAAATGGGAGGCGGCTAGGGCACTTCGTGCCGGACCAAAGCTTAGAGCCGTATGCAAGTTCTGCAGTAATGACCAAAGGCGGACGTACCGCTATCATCGGAACCAGTGGTACGTTCAAGGCAATGACGCTTGAAGTGAACACGGGGAAGTTCTCGGAGGCTACGCGATCCGGTGCTGTCGATGAGTGGATAGGACTGTCTTCCTCAGACGACGAAACGCTGGTTCTCGCGCTGCACAACAAGACGGTGATGTTGAGACGCCTTCCAGACCTAGAGGCTGCGCCGAAAAGTCTATATCGCGTACGATAGCTAATAGACCGAGGCTT